>CAYREE010000017.1:0-23516 GCA_964423225.1 uncultured archaeon
TCTCAGCAGCCTCCTGTTCAGCCTTCTGTTCAGTCTCAGCAGCCTCCAGTAAAGCCGCAACCTTCACAAGCCTCTCAAAAAGAACCTGTTGAAGGATGGCCGTTTGACGATACACCTCCCTCTTCTCCACCTCAAACTGCAGTTTCAGGGCCAGATAAAAAGAAAGATGGTAAGAACGTTGATGCAATAGAAGCAGAATTAAGTAGATTATCCGGTAAATACAAGGGTGATTCATCTGGTGAAAGGATTCTCACTGATGAATCTGCTGATGGTATGTCCTGGAGTCAGCCGGCCATAGAATCCGAAAAAACAAAGAAAAAACCTAGTATGCCTGGAGTAGCACCTAAAATACTGGCAGTAATCGCGATATTAGTAATCCTTGGAGGCGCCTATTTTTACATGCAAGACAGTGTTACCCCCTCAACATTCTATCAATGCGCAGACGGAGAATTCGTTGACAAACCTTCAGAATGCAAGGTTGATGAAACAACAACCACGATACCAATAGTAATTGAGACTACATTACCTCCAATAATATTAACCACAATCGCGACAACAACAACTATTCCAGAAGTAATAAATTGCACAACAAATACTGATTGTACAAAAGAAGTACCCTACAAACCCTTCTGTGTAGATAATGTAGTGAAAAATTCCCAGATCATCTACCATTGTATAAATCCAGGTACAACAGATTCAGTATGTAATGCAAGAGCATCAACACCAAGAATAGTCAAAACCTGTCGGACAACAACTTACTGCTATCTAGGAGAATGCTATCCAGAAAAATGCAGGAACAAAAAACTGGATGAAAACGAGAGACTAGTAGACTGTGGAGGACCCTGTATGGACTGTACTGAGAACAGTACAGCATGCCTTAAAAACACTGACTGTGGAAAAGACGTGTGCGGACAACCCTACTGCAATATCGGAGATCCATGGAACAACTGCACGAGAAACATATGCGAAAACCAAGGACAATCAAATGCAACCTGCATCATAGTCAAAACAGCAGAACAACTAGACAAATGCGGGCGAGGAGAAATCTGCATAACCGGACAAGACGATTGCCTACACGGACAAGGTAAAGCAACCTGCCATGACTGCATGAGAAACCAGGGAGAAGACGGGATAGACTGTGGAGGACCATGCAATCCATGCGCACCACAACCAACAGAAATAGACGCCAAATTCAATCTAACCATAAACAATGATGCAACATTCGAGTACTACAAGCTAAAACTAATCAAGATAAACAGGCCAGAAATATGCAGTGAATCATTAGACATATACGTCGAAAGCCCAGACGGACCCTGGAGGATAGAAAAAATATCATACCATCAAAACCAAGAGATATACGGCCTAGAACTAGGCTTATTATCCGCAGACAAGACATCAGCCATGATATGGGTGAATATACCCTAGCGAAATGTTTTTATTACATGAAATCCCAAATATATGGAGTCGTATCACCCATTAACCAAGGGGATAGGCCTGTCAAGATTGGGATTGATAGGTCAAAACCTCTTAACTATAATACATATGCCTAAGTAGCTCAGCCTGGCCAGAGCGACCGACTTGTAATCGGTAGGTCGGGGGTTCGGATCCCTCCTTGGGCTTATATCTTTTTCTTTTCTTCCAAAGAAAGTAAAACGCAACGAAGACAATGTCTTCGTGCGCAACGAGACAAATGTCTCGTTTGCGTTAACGAAAAAGAAAGAAGGTCGTGTGAAAACTATTTTTGGATTATAAATTCACTTTTTCACATAATATTCCTTAATTCGTGTAACCGTATTTTCCACCGTGAAACTAAATGAGAGAAATTCAGGCTCACACTATACAAACGCTTTCTGAACGATTTCTGTTGAAAATATAAATAATCCCCTATAAACAGGGCATTAACAGTATCTATTAATTAGAAGAAGCAGTATAAAACCTGATAATCAACCAATGTTTTTTTAAACCATGCATATTACTTACTATGATAATCCTCGAGATATTAAGCATATTACTATTCATATACTTCCAGTTTTTCCTAGTATTTACGTTTCAATATCCACACATCCTTTTATTGATACTTCTTTTTGAAACGCTTTTACTAAGCATTCTTGCCAAATGGATGTTTAAAGTTTCAGCCAGCATAAAAAAAATCTTTATTTCGTTAGGAATAGCAAACATCAATGCAACAGGTTTTTATCTCATATGTATGTTCTATCTGTTTGGATCAGGATTACGAGGATTTCCATTCGTCCAATTGTACTACCTATTACCCCTATTATCTAACGTATTATTATTCTCCATCATCTTTCACGGTGCGATAAAATACAAAAATAATAAAATAATATCATATAAACAAGCGTTTATCACTTCACTGATAGGGCTAGTAATACGAGCATTATTATTCACCCTATTTAGCGTGCTTGGGACAATTGCATTATATGCCTGAAACTAAGCCAATAAATTCCCCTTCCTTCAGTTTGTTAACTAGTCTTTACTAACCAAGCCTTTTTTCACGTATACTTGTGTTTGTACCCCCTTCTGGCAATTAATGTGTATTTCCTCATAATCATCTTCATATCTTGTGTTTCTCACATCATAATATGCTGTGGAATCCGGTTTTTGATCGAGTGCATATTCAAGCGCGAATCTTTCATGTCCTGGAGCATTCATCACACTAGGATTTATCTTCTGATGGGAAACATACACGTCATTCAATCCTGAGAAATCAATAGTCCTTAATCCTGAATAATACGGTATTGCCCCAGCCGCAAACACGGCTATAGTCGAATTATCCGGTAGATTCTCTCCTAACCATTCTCCAATACAGATTCGTTTTAACGCGAGTTCCCGGTTCTGAATCCAAATCGACAGATACAAAAGATTGTTAACAAACGTTAATATGAGCAATAATGTTATGATGAATGCAAGGTTTTTTTTTATGGGCATATAAGAGACTTTCACACCATTAGCTAGTACGATGCAGGCTAGAGGATAAAAAGGCGCAAACATTCTACCAGGCATATAATCCCCACCTATAAGGATGAAAAAAAAACTGTGTACAATACAAATCCAGATAATGAAAGAATTCTTCATATAATTACTTTTGAAATTATCCCTCAGTGCAAAGAATGCGACGCCCAGAACCGGGCTAATAGCAATGATGAACCGGGCATAATAGCCAAGTCCCCTGACAATATGTGGTATATCCAGGAAAACTTTTGCATAAAATGTGTTTGAATAAAATTGACCATAGTATGTAAATCGCCATATGAAATAAAACGAGTACAATAAAAAGACGAGAGAATACGTTTTAATAATCTTGTCCCGTTTACCCTGATGGAAAAAAAAGTTGTGGATCAATATAGCGATCACTATTAGAATACCCTCAATCCGCGTGATTGAAATGAGAAACAATAACAGAATGCAAAGAATATTAGATTCATCCCTATCACTAAAATACAGATATGTGAATGACAGGATAAGGAAAGAATATAATCCCGTCTCCATCCCACTAGTAAACCAGTAATTCGTTAAAGGATTGAATAATATGAATAGGATAGGCAAAAATCTCATATATTTATCCTTAGGATGGAAGAACTCTTTGGATATGTTATAGACCAGGATCAATGATATCAGGTTAAAGAAAATACCCAGCATGATTGATGCATACTTCAAGTCAATTCCGAGTTTGAATACGGAACCAAGCACGATTATCCATAAAAACGAGCTATAGCCTTCAACCCGGTCCCCTGGATTATAATCGATACCCTCACCAGACCCAAAGTTTCTGGCATAACGTAGGCTGATATAAGCATCATCAACAATTTCAAAATAAAACCAACTACTTAAAAAAATGCATTGTATGAAGGAAAGAAGAATAAACGAAAATAAAATCCTATGAGAATTCAAACCATAGAGCCATTCGAGTCTTTTCACATAAGAGACATCGAATCAGATAATTATATATTGGAATCTTCTCAATAAACCTGATATCAGCGATGTAGGTGTATGATTGGATAAAAAGAACGATTATTGGATATTAGCTGTGATACTCGTTGCAGCATTCTTACTCAGATGTTATAGGATATCAGATCCATACCTCTTCAATGATTATGGCGAGCTAGTTGTTGCTGCAAGTAAACAATACCCTGATTCTCCACAAGATATAATCGATGCATTCCAATTCTATCATGGAGCTGGAAACCTGTATTTCGCATACATATACATGACGATATACCGGATACTAGGCATGCGTATAACAGAAACACTCTGGAACCTACCCTACATCCTGATTGGATTAACCACCATAATAGCAGTATACAAGATATCTATCGACCTTTTCAAATCCAAAAAAACTGCAATCATATCCGCAATCCTTCTCGCATTTTATCCCACCCATGTGATATATTCTCGTGGATCAGGATTCGGACATCAAAACCTCGGTTATCTATTCCACATACTAGCCCTCTATTTTACCTTCAAATACTTTACAAATCCGAGCAGGAAGAAACTAATTCTCCTTTCTATTACAACAACATTAACCCTGATAACCGATATGCTAATGCCCCCGCTAATCCTATCCATACTTTGGATCGGATATATTACACAAAAGTCACCAACACGATTACAACGCATAAAAAGAATAATCAACTTGTTATTCAAGAAAGAACTAATCATACCCACACTAATACTACTCATAAAAGTTGGTTTGCCAATACTCTCAATCGCATATACCGGGGATTCCGATGCTTATGGCGGATCACTTGTACGAGCAGTCTCAAGGCCAATAAACAAACCAGGATTCTATGTACTCATATACTTGACAAACATGTCTTATTTCCTGGGGCCAATAGGATTCATCTTATTATCCATATTCTTTTTACGTGTGATTTATAATGAAAGGAACCTCCTGGAGGTCAAGATTCTATTATCCTGGCTTATATCATACTCGATACCCTTCTTGTTTATTTTTCCAAGATGCATAACCGGCTACATAATGTCTCCACAGCTGCCATATCTACTGATCGCAGCATATGGTATGGGTAAACTAATGGATAAGAGACCATCATATCGACTATTGGTGATCCTAGTCTTAATCCTTATAGTCCTAACTTCAGTAAACATCATAGCACACATGATCTATAATCTGGATGCACGAATATTCTCATATGATCTGCCAAGATGGTTGTATGTATATGACTTCTTCAATGGATGCCCCAACCATATGGGACGGATTGGATTTCCCGGCAGAGTACTTTCTGACACTGGGATCAAGGCGGCAGGCTACTGGATAAGGAAGAACACAGACCCGGATGATGTGTTATTGGATGCTGCAGGCATATGGTATGGTCGTAGAACAAGTAGCGCATATTATTTCAGAAGACAGATTACAGGCTTTATGACAAATCATAAAATACTATATATTCAACGAAGTGATTATCCTTTGTTTAAAAAGTCCGTGGATTGGATCGACATAATCCTCAAATACCCTGAATCAAGAGATTATAAAAAGGATTTTGGCCCATTCCATCTTTCAGCTGTGATAATGAAAGAAAAAAATCCGATACTGCATATCCTAACAAAGAAAAAATATTATGACAAACCAAAAATATATTCAATGGACAAGTTGAACAGGTTGTTCGATCTGGAATTGACTACTTGGGATGAGATATGGGATCCCAAATTAAGATCAAAGGCATTGATCATAACAGAACGGGGCAATATGACCTTTAGCTTCCCCTGAACAGACCATTTTTCTATAATCCCACATATTCATATATAATATGAGGATCTCCATCATACTGTCATTATTCATCCTACTATTCTATCCTGGATGCATCCAGGAAAAAACCCCGGTTATAATAACGACAACAACATCACAATCCACGTCTACAGTATCGACATTACCCCTGATTGATTATGGAATCTACTATAGTGGCATCCATGGATATCAGATAAAATATCCTGTGGAATGGAATATAACTGAAGAATCAGACGGATTTGTAGTATTCACATCTCCGTTCGAGGATTATTACGATAAATTCTTCGAGAATTTGAATATAGTCGTATCAAAGCATATGGGACAAGTGTATTCAGCAAGCAAATACTCAGATCTTGCGAAAATAGAGTTTGAAAAGGTTTTAACAAGCTATGATCAAGAAGAGGTCAAAGAAGTCATCATTGAAGGCCAAAGAGTGATAAAGCATGTATATACCTATGACTCTGGTAATTTTTCACTTAAAGCAGCCCAATACATCTTTTTTATCGGAAAGGACTCTATTGTACTGACCTATACTGCGGAAGTGGATAAGTATGATAAATATCATAGATTTGCCGAGGGTATGTTCAATTCTTTCTCCAAGATATACGACTTACGAGTAAGTTCAGAGAGCAACTTCAACTACCTTGGCGAGGAAGTGAGATTCCTATTGACAAATAAGGGTAAAAGAGAGATAAGCTTATCAGATGACCTATGCGAACAATCCTTGATAAGGATAACCGATGAAAATAAGACCTTATTAAAGATTCGCAGACCACACTGCAATTGCACCTATGGACAACGCGAGATAATAGTAAAACCAGGTGAAACAAAAATATACACGATATATCCAAATGACAGCAGGATTGGATGGAATCAAGATTACTATACAGTAAGAATATTCAATAGCTTGTGCTCAGAGCCAGGATATGAGGAATCCCTCCGGATCGATGATAAAAGACAAGAAGCAGGCATTGGAAAATATATCCTTAAATTATCATATAATACTCCTCATACACCAGATAAGAACATCAATATCAACGGAGACTTCTGGATAATACCCTCAGACATAAAAGAGGAGAAAGTATATCCGGAAGGCCCATCGATAATCAATCCCGGGAACAGGGATCATGTGATTCTGACTGAAGATGATGATGGTTTTAATGTAACAGTCTTTAATAATGGTCGTGATGCTTTGACATTTATGAGGTTAATTACCAAGGATAAGGCGGGAAATGAGTATCTATCAACTCCTTCAACATTTCATATGAGTGCATTTGAAAACAAGACAATATTCCTCCAAGTAAATCCCTTCCAGATATTTAACTGGGCTAACCTAACACTCTATCTTGATGGATATGATACTGGTATCTTAGTCACAATAAAAAAAGATGTTGTGACAAGCAAGATACCTGATCTTCCAGGCATACCAGTTTTTGACCCGCTCTCAGACCAGAAAAAATACCAGCATGGTAGAAGATCGCCCTGGGATTAAGTTTTTTTTATTACACTTGAATCATATTTCATTAAATCATTGGTTTAAACGATGAAAATACTCTGGATACCTCATACTTCATGGGATTATCCAAACCGGTCCAAGTTATTCTGTAACTATTTGTCGAATCATCATGAAGTACATGTAACGAATATACGAACATACTATAAACCAACGGATTTTCTGTCATTCGACTACTTCAGATCCATGTCTTATAAGAAAGAAATGAGACAGGGAGTCATAGTACATGACATTCCGAGAATATACCCCTCGTTATTCTCTTCTAAAATACGGGAGATAAACAATAATCTCTTTCGAAAAAATGTTGAGAAAATAATAAAAAATGATGGGATAGATGTTGTTGTAGGCTGTTTTTTATCGCCTGTACCCGATTTCAAGAATATATTGCTTGATGTTTCAGACGACCATAGTGCATACTGGGAAGTATTAGGACGCAGTGATTATGCATCTGAAATAGATGATATTCATCATGATTATATAGAAAAAGACGCTGATGTAGTTGTCATGGGTAATGTGATGAAAGAGCGATTGGGTATTGAATGTAATGTTATACCTAATCCAGTCGACATAGATCTATTCTCAGATGCAAAACCCGTAGGTTTAAAAGATGAATATGGTGCTGAAAAAATTATAGGGTATTTTCAAAACCATGATCATATAGATCGGATGAAAATGTTTTTAGACTCTGTGAGAATGCTTAATGATAAAAACATTCATTCAATCATAGCTGGCAGAGGCAATGCCATAAAGTTCGGGAAAATGTATGTTAAAAAACAGGGTTTGACGAACGTTCATTTCCTAGGTTATCTTCCCTTCAGTGAAATTCCATCGTATACTAAGTCATTTGATGTTGTAGCATGCATCTTTCCAAAAAACAAATTTTTAGATGCTGCATGTCCAATGAACATATTGGAGGCAATAGCATCAGGAAAAAATGCAGTATGTAGTAGCTGTTTAGAAGCAGAATCATGGGGGATGGAGAACATATACTTTACAGGTTATGATCCCTCCTCAATAGCGTTAAGCCTACAACAGGCATTAGAGTCAAAACCCACTCGAAGTAAGCGAATCCTTGATTTTGACTTGAAGGAACTATCGACAAAATATGAAAAGACGATAGAATCATCATGCAATTAAATTATACTAGATATTAATTTTTTTATATTATACCCCTCACTTCCTTGGACCTTTGAAGTTAGGATCTATCTTCCTAAATCCTATTAATTGCATGATTATCTCCCTTCCAATTAAAACTTCAATAATTATTATTAGTGAAAAATAGTTTGGAAAATATAATAAGTCATTTAAACTGAAATTCTCTTTTAACGTAGAATAGAATAGCAATAAGCTCCTTAAGGAGAATAGGATTAGGATGATGGCTCCAATAAGACGCATGAAACCTGGAGCGAATAATAATATTAAAAATGATGATATGATTAATATGCTGAAATAATCCCTGATACTGCTGGATACATTCTTAAATAGTCTCATGTCCACTAGTCCTTTAGCCCACCGCGATTCTGTTTTAATAAATGAAGATAATGAGTCAGGACGATAAGTCCTTAAAACAGCCTTATCGTTAAACCAAATCGTATACCCCTCTCTAATCAATATCTTTGAAAGATAGTAATCAAAACCCACCTTAACATCTGGATTAAAAAAAACGGATTCTTTATCCTTGACGATCTTCTTAAAAAATGCTATACTATCCGAACCGTTTAATGTTCTTCTAGAAGAGTTTTTCATAATGGATTTTTCAATCGTATAGAATTTAGATATCCAAGTCTCTCTCATTGGCAATGAATAACCTTGGATAAAATCAGCTTTACCCTCCTTAAGCGGTGTAACTAATTCTCGGAGCCATCCAGGATGTACACTACTGTCTGCGTCAAGCAATACTATTATCCCCCCCTTACACACCTTCAACCCATCCAGGATCGCCTTATTTTTCCCTTCAGTTGAATCCTGAGATATTACTCGTATATTAATCTGTGAGGTTTCAGCATATTTTTTGGCTACTTTAAGGGTATTCTCCCCACCAGCGACAATTATGACCTCACACTCACTAGCATCATAATCGACGTTTGACAAAGAATCTAGGGTATCTATTAGTGTTTTCTCCTCCATCCATGCCGGAATAATGATAGAAATCTTAGAGTCCATTGTAATGTTACTGACAATACATCGGTTTTAATGATTTAAATAAATGATATATGAATGGCAACTACATTATTTTTATGTGAATAAAAAAATTAAAGTTGCGATATCTCTAGTAATGTGGCATCTGGATGAAAAAAAATACATTGATGATGCTTTAAAATCAATTAGTCTACAAACTTATGAGAATTATGATCTATTTTTTACCCTCAATGGTCTAGATGAAGGTTTATCGGATTATATAACAAGTATTTCCCCTGAAATAAAAATCATAAAACACGGGAAAAATCTTGGATATGCATCTGCACATCAAAAAATCTTGGAACTTGCATTTGAAAAGAATGAATACGATGCTGTAGTAGTACAGAACCTTGATATACTCGTTGATAAACACTGGCTTGAGGAGCTTGTAAAAACTGCTAATTCAAATGATTCTATAGGGCTTATACAACCGACAATCCTAATATGGGAAGATGGTGCATCAAAAATTGTAAACAGTGATGGGGGAAAGATAAATTTTCTAGGATTTAGTCATTGTGGTAACTTTGGGAAGGAATTACTTGAAAATAAAACTGATAGGCAGATATCATTTACGAGTGGGTGTAGCATGTATGTTAAAAAAGGGGTTTATAATTCAATAGGAGGTTTTGATCCTGATTTCTTTATATATCATGAAGACATTGACCTTTCATTAAGAGCGTTCTTACTTGGTTATCGGTCTTATCTGTCAGCTAAGTCTGTATTATGGCATAAGTATAATTTTAAGGGTTCTGTTATGTCAAGTTCAAAGTTTTATCTTATTGAACGGAATCGATATTCTACAATAATAAAGAATTATGGATTGAAATCACTCATACTAATCTCTCCTGCATTGATGATGATGGAGTTTGGAGTATTAGTATATGCCGTTTTAAACGGATTCATCTTGGATAAAATAAGAGCGGATTATGATGCACTCAAAGTTTTGCCCAAAACGTTAAAAAAGAGGTTTAAGATACAAAAAATGAGGAAAGTCACAGACAAAGAATTGTTTGAATTATTCTGTGGTGATCTAAACTTTCCATTAGTTCAGCATCCTTTACTAACTATGGTTAATCCAATCATCAGAACATATTTCAAGATAATATCCTACTTGCTATAATACGCATAATTATCTTATCCAGATCTTCATGGCAATCTTATACCTATCAGTCTTACTTTTCTTATGAAAACCAATTCTATATAATGAAAATAGTCCATATTGGGAATTTCAATCCATTAGAGACTCCTGGTGGCGTTGAAACAGTAACACTAGAAGTGTGTCAGAGACTTGTTACAAAAAATAATACTGTAACGCTCCTTTGTTTTTCAAAAGAGGGTGGGTCAAAAAAAAGGATTGGAAATCTTAAAATAATTGGTTTAAGATGTCCGATAACTCTATTTGAATTATTAATTCCATTACCGACTGAATTGCCATTAATCTTTAATGAAGTGAGAAATGCTGATATTGTACACGCTCATATGCCGAGCGCAGTGGGTACCATACTCTCTGGAATAACGGCCAGAATATATAAAAAACCATTGATCTTATCATTGCATAATGTTTTTGGAATGGATATTGCAACTGAAAAAAGGGGCCTATTCTATAAACCTTTAACTTGGTTATATAACAGACTTTTATTCTGGATTCCCGGGAATTATGCAGTTAAAATAGCATCTCCCACTCCGGATTATCTAACTAACTCGATTTATCTTGAAAATAAGGCCCAAAAAGCAATAATACTCCCTAACGGAGTTGATATCAATAAATTCAATCCTTTGGTCGATGGTACTATTATGCGGGAAAAACTTGGTTTAACTGGTTTTGTAATATTATTTGTAGCATCTCTTACTGATAGTCAGCGTGGAAAAGGTTTATTACTCCTACTTGATGTTATAAAGAATTTAACTGAGTCTGGTCAAAAATTCGATTTAAAGCTTGTTGTAGTGGGTGATGGAGAGAAGCGTAAGGACTATGAGTCATATGTTCATAGGCACGGACTTGACGATCATGTGTTTTTTATTGGGGAAGTAGACCATGAAACAATGCCCAAATATTATGCTTTATGTGATGTTTTAGTCCTTCCAACGATGCTTAAGGAATCTTTTGGGATGGTTCTTCTTGAAGCCATGGCTTGTGGTAAACCTGTAATTGGAACAAAAAATGGTGGAGTTCCTTTTGTGATAGGTAATGCAGGCATCATTATAACTCCCGGAGATATCAATGAGCTATCAGACTCAATAATTCGATTAATGGATGATAATGGATTTATGACTGCTCTTGGCGAGGAAGGATCCAAAAGATCAAAAGAAATATTTGCCTGGGATAAAATTATTAATGAGTACGAAAGATTATATGATCTAATTTTAAGAGAAGGATAATAAATCTAGCCAATCCCCTACTTGATCTTCATATTAACAAGCATTCTCTCTGTCTTAAACTTACTTTCTTGCATTACAAATAATGTCAGTCCAGTTGTGGATAGATAAATGCCGATTAGAAAGAATATGGCTGTAGTGATAATAGTACCCATAGGCCATTCACTGTATTCATTGAATAGGAAGAATGTCCTTAATCCAAGGAATAAACTTATTATAAAAGATAATATGCTTAACGAACCGAAGGAGAGTAATATATGCTCTTTTCCAATAACGTTGATAAGTGATAATAAGATCCCGAATCCTTGAGATATTGGTTGAACAATGGACGACTTTTTCCTATATTCAGCGTCAATTGGAACTTCTTTTATACGAAATCCTTTTTTAATGGCTTCAATAAGTATTAAGGATTCTGCTTCATATCCCTTAATATTTGCTTTGATATCCTCTATCGCCTTTCTAGAAAAGCATCTGAAACCACTCTGAGAGTCTGTGAACTGATGTTTGGCTATGATTGAAGTCTGGGCATCTAGTACTTGCTGACCAATTCTTCGTACCCTAGGTGTCTTCCCCCGACCATCATTGTATCTTACTCCAATAGATACGTCACATTCACCATTTATTACAGGGTCAAGTAGATTAGGTATGTCTTTTGGATTATGTTCTCCATCCCCATCAAGTGTTATAATTATATCCCCACCATTCTGTATCGCCTTCTCAAATCCTTTGGTTAAGGCAATTCCTTTTCCTTTATTATTCTCAAATTTAATGATGCCACATCCCAGTTCTTTAGCTATAATGGATGTCATATCATTGGAGCCGTCGTCAATCACTAGGATCTCATCCACGTACTTCCGTGTTAATGTGATAATACTGCCTATTGTCAGTTGTTCATTGTATGCTGGTATGATCGCGATTTTTTTCATTTTTTGCCTATTATTATCTACTAATAACAATATTTGATTATATGTTTGAAATATTAACGCTTTTCCAGGTTTTTCTCTCGTTAATAATATTAGTGCTTCCTGGTTACTTCTTTACATTAATTATTATTAATAGGAAGATACACTGGTTCGAGTTTTTTTCAGTATTTATCACTACTGGTTTGACCTTGAATTTTGTAACCTTGTTCTTTATGAATATTTTCCTTAAAAAGCCGATTATCTATTCGACAATTCTTTTTACATCCTTGGTTTTATCCTTTATCTTTATTATATCCTTGTTTTTATTCTCTCGGAAAAAGGATGATGATAGTATTTGTAATCAATTCACCCCGGATTTTGAAGATATTGATTATTTCGTGTCAGGAATTCTGGTATTTACACTAATTTTTTTATTCTTGATATTTCTGGGCGTACATTCAGGATATCCACTACCCTATCATATAGATGAGTGGCTACACATATCATTGAGTGTACAGATTATTGAAGAAAGCGGGATAAAGTTTGTAATTCCTTATTTTCCAGATTCGATTTTAAAAGGCAGAGTTGATTATTCTTTACATCGTCTGGAGGCTGGATTCCACATCCTTCTATCAAGTTTTTATATTCTTTCTGGTACCGATCCAGTATTATCGGTTGGATATCTTCCTGGATTTATAATGCTCTTAACAAGCTTGAATATTTATTCTTTCGTATACTTGTTGACAAAAGATTACAAACCAGCATTTTTTTCAATCATATTTTTTTCAGGATTAAAAAGTCATATAACCTTGCTAGGTCCCTGGATTCTTGTACCTCAAGCTCTTGGATTTGGCTTTATATTCCTGATATTATACTGTTTTGAATCTGGTAGGAATGGGCATCTAGGTTTGCATATTGTAGGCATGGTAAACCTTCTTGGGATTGCTTTAATCCATCCTCAGACCGCTGCGCTACTATATCTTGTTTTTTGTGTGAACTCCATTATCACGATTATTAATGGGATCATTGGGTTTTTTAGAATGACTGGCATACGGTTTATGGGACGGTTAAACAGATTATTCAGTGATTATAAAAGCTTTCTAATAGGAGATTTTTTATATCTTTTTTTCCCCTTATTAGGCTTCTCATACTTCCTGAAGATACTTTGGAAGGGCACATTCTATAAGACTCTGGATTGGTTTTTCACAGATTTTATATTTTTCGGTGAAATGCTTGCAATACCAGCATTATACAATCCTGAATTCCCATTATTATTTTATGGAAAGTTACCTGCCTTTATCTTCGTTGTAGGATTACTCTATATCATCTATAAGAGAAGATATGGAATCTTAATCTCAGGTATTATATCTACCGCACCCTTTCTAATAATGTATCACTATGAAGGATTCACAATCCTTATGAGTTATGAACGGCTTTTATACTATCTTTTTATCTTTATGACTCCTATCGCAGGTATTGGATTATGGATAATAATCAATATTCCTCTAAAGCTTTCAAAGAAGAAGAATATGATATCCTATCTTGCACCCGTAATAGTCTTACTAGTCGTCTATACAGTGATAGATGACTACTATCTTCCAAGAGATCAACTTGCAAAGGCTATTAAACTAAATGAATATCAGGCTATAAGCTGGTTATCCCAGGGTGTTGGTAAAGGGAATATCATACTGGCAAGAGCTAGGATTTCCGATACGATATATCCGATCAGCATGAATAAAGTGATCGCAATATCTCCACGTGGCCCAGGATATAGTCCAGCTATGAAGGCTTTACATACTTTCTTTATGGGTGACTGTGAGGTTAAAAAGAAAGTTCTTATGGACTATGACATTGATTATCTACTAGATAACCAGAAACTTAGTTGTAATTATCTAAAACAAGTATATTCACAAGACGGGATACGGATCTATAAGATAAAAGAGAAGATAAAGAATCAATAGTTCTATTTTTTCAATTGATGTTCGGCCTTGAACATTATAAAATCCATGTTTTCCCAAGATATACGAAGGATAAGATATGCGGTCATTACTTGCGAGAGGAGGATTCGGGATTAGTAGTTAGAACACAATATGCTAGGGAAATTAAACAGCATTTCTAACAATTATTTTTTCAAAATCTTTTTATAATACTTCGTTTAGCATCCCTGGTTATTATTTATTACCATGGGTATAGTACTTCTATTCCTGGAACGATCTTCTTTATCCAATCCACATCTTTTTCGAGTACAATAATCTTTTTTGCCCCTATTTTTTCAGCGATAACTATGGCTTCAGCATTCTTATCGTCCAGTCCGAATGTTCTCATGTGTTCCATGACTTTTTCAGAATCCTTCTCTGTTATCTCAACGTAATTGATTCTCCCGAAGTATTCAGTACCAATCATTTCATAGGCTTTCTTAGAGACGTATACTTTTTTATACTCGTCTTCTTCCATGAGTTTCTCTAATCCACCTATTTCCAGGAAATTCTGGCTAAATACGACTTTTATGCTCTTTGTTTTTATCCATATGAATCCAAGGATGCTTGCAGCAACCAATAATAAGCCTGTTAGTGAATATGGGTGGAATAATAGCTCTGACAGGTCGATTACAATAGAATTGTCCTCACCCTTGAAATATTTCGGCTTGTTTGCAATGAATTGTGTTCTTCCCGTGGTCAGTATCATTATTCTTAGAAGACCTTCTTCGTCTGTCTCCAATTCTCTTTTTGTCCCATCTGATTCGATAACTGTTACCCTTGATTTTACAGGGATACCCTCATGAGTAACCTTTACTTCCGCAATGGTTCCTTTTCTGATGAACATGGGGGCTTCAACATCAAGTGTTGGAAATAATGCGTCTGGAATTTCTTGTAATGTCGTTGATGTAAATATTATCGTCGTTGTTGATTGCCCTATTATTTGTAATGTATCCGTGGTTATTGTCGTTGTTGTTTGTTTTCTAGTCGGATCGTCTTTAGGGGGTGGTTGTATTGGTGGTTCCATTGGTTTTGGAGTGCAACAACAATTATTCTTATTATTCTTTCGTGGACAGTACTGGTCTCCCTTATCCACTTCATCGTATTCAGTGCATTTAACCGCGTCTTTACGACAAACTCCTTTCTTATGTCCCTTGACTTTACAGTGCACATCACAGTCTTCAACCACTTCAACACAACAACAAGATTCCGAACCTATCATTCCCGTACAGTCTCCACCACCATCATAGACCTCTTTTTTAGGCAGGCATCGGCCACTTTCTTCTCTGCAGACTCCATCAAGATAACCTTTTTCCTGACAATATTGGTTACATGGCGTTGGTTTAGGCTTGCAACAGCAAGCAGGTTTACCTAGTATAATACAATTATCAAGCCCGAAGAAAACCTCTTTTTTATCAGTGCAATCTTTACTTTCACTCCTGCATGTACCATCAATATACTCGTTTTCAATACATAGCAAATCACAGGCGATAGGGATTGTTGTTGTAGTTGATGTTGTCGATGTAGTCGGAACAGTTACAGTAGTCTTAGTGGTCACTGTTGGTTTTATTGTAACCTTCGGCCTCTCATATATGTCGAATGGTGCGGTGGCGTCATATGTACTGTCAATAGAAAGCGTTCCCTCATAGATACCGGTAACAGCACTGCCGGATGGCCAATTAATGGCATATGTATACGTGTTTTCACCACCGTATACTACACATCCGTCTGGATTGGTTTCACTTACTACGACATCTATTCCAAGGCCATTATAATCAGCATAATTACCGTATTCTGTTGGCAAGTCGAATGATACTACCATACCTGGGCCTGTGACTGTAAGCTGGGCAGTGGTTATCAAACAATTAGTGTCATTAGTTGCAATAACCGTACCCTCAAAATCTATGACAGATCCTTTGAGATATCTTTCGGTTCCAGTATCAAATGTGACTATTGGTATTGCGGTGGCCAATCCAGCCGCTATGATAAGTAGTGTGATTGCGATTGCATCTCTTCTTTTTATATGTTTGTAGTTATTCATTAGACTCGTAGTATGCTATAGACTGTTACAAGTATGAAGGAAAATAGAAGTGGGGTGAGTAGGAAAACCATTACCTTAAGCTTCTTGTTCGATTCTTCTGAAACAGATCCCATCTCAAGGAGGACTAACTGGAAAATAAGCACTCCAAACGTCAGAATACCCACTAATAAGCCTGCGGGAGTTAGTATTGTTGTTGCGGTTAGTAATGTTAATGTTATCACATTATATTATAATCAGGATATGTATATAAGGTTGTTTAAACCCTATTTTTTTAAAGGTTTTTCATTTTAAGAATAGGACTATGTTTGTTAAGCCGTGTGAAATTGATATGCCTAATAAACTCCTGTTTTTTGTGTAAATCCAACCGTAGATGAATCCAACTGAAAATACGAATATCAAGTCTATAAACGAGTGCCATGCAATATGCATTACTGAGAATAATAATGCAGAATATACTAAAGCAAACCATGTGCTTCCCACATCGGCAAGATATTTGAATATAATGCCTCTAAACAATAATTCTTCATAGAATCCTGTTAAGACAATGATTGCAATTGATGAGGATATTATGGTCCAAATGTCTATTGCGGGAATGATTTTTACTTTTATCAGTGATATTTCAATGATGCCGAAGATTAATCCTGTTGAGGCGATAATGGCCTCTCTCCACCAGTTCTTTACTGGAAAATAGAAGTTTTTCAATGGTATTTCCATGCTTTTAAGACATTCAATCAATCCTATCAGTAATGGAGCATTTGTAAATACGAGTACTAGAATAGTTTCATTAACTTCTTCGTATATTGATATACTGACTAATCTGCTGAGTGAGATATATGAGAATGAGAGCAATACAAGACTTCCTTGCATTGTGAATTTCGACCAGTTTTTCCAATATATCAGGATATTGATTATAAATACTATCGAATGCATTAGGATACCTAATGATACGCTGTAGAATGAGATACTCCATTCTGCGGATAATATCAGTATTAAATATAACCACATGAAGTATTTCGTATACTCTCTCATAATATATCTTATATTATATAAACATTTTTATATATCTGTGGTTTGTATAGTATGTCCTTTTTTTTATTAATGTTACCTATGTCGTCCTATATCTCAATTCTTTTTTTAATATGTCTATATCTTTGTTTTTCGCTAGTTTTATAAAGATCAATTTTTATAACTGGATTTATAGCTTTGCTGATGTTTTTATACGTTGATTTGGGTATTACAAAACCCAGGGCTATTGATTCCTGGTCTGTAAGTGATAAATAACCTGTTTGTATCATACTTTCGTAACTTGAGTTTTCCATGTTATAATCCAAGGATATCATGTAGTTATAATCCATGGGTTTCCCCTCAAGATTCTTTATAGAAAAATAGATGTCGTGGTTAATCAATTTCCCATCTATTTTTTCATATGGGTTATTGAAGAATAATTCAGTTGTTTGAAATGGGGTATCATCTTCTTTAACAATATATAGGAGCATACTAATAGAAATAATACATATAATTGTTGTGAAACTGATAAACTTCAAGAAGTCCACAATATATTTATCCCTCCAATAACTTAATAATCAACTGTCATTGTGATCTTTTTAAAAATGATAAATATGGACATTTGTTGGAAAAAAGTTTTATTCATCATAATTATCTTAAACATAGTTACTCACATCTATATTCATGAGCGGTATGTGAGGAGCTCGGCGGGAGGAGACGGTTCTAGATTTTTTATATATACCTCAAGGATTATCAGTCGCGAGAACATCCTTCCAATTAAAGGAGATACGCTTACTTATGCAAATGGATTCGGATTTCAAACAATATCTTCAATGTTTATACATTTGTCAGGAATAGATCCAACTGTGCTATTTATGGTTTTTTATCCCTTATCTGGTTTCATTATTGTTTTATTCTTTTTCCTTATGGTCCGGGAATTTTTAAATAATGAAGTTGTAGCCCTTTTAGGGGCTTTACTATTCTCTATACAATCAGAATTATTTGGCATTACTATTCGTTCTAGTCATGAGCGTTTTTTTTTAATGGCATTTTTTTGTTTGTTGATTTGCCTGAAACGAAGCTTTAATCCTGTAAGAATCCGAGAATTCAGAGTTTCCATTCTCTTATTCTACATCTTCTTATTTCAATTATTTTCGTTAAATATATTCTTTGCATCTTCTGTTGTCTTTACTCTATTGATATCTTTATTATTGGGTATTGGTTCTAACAGACTACATTTATTTAAACCATCTTTTAAAAGGATGATGTATGTGATAATCATCTGTTTAATCCTATGCTTTTATTTTATGTTATTTATCTATCCTCCATCTAGCAATTATCTATCTGCAGTACGATCTATTAGCTCCAAATTTGGTTTGATGTTCCAGGGTTTGGAGGAGGAAAAAGCATTTTCAGAAAAATTCCCTCAATATACATATGTATCGAAATCTTATGATAATCCTATAGTTTTTTTGGTATTAAGGTTATTTGACTTGATAATGATTCCTGCCTCATTTATTTCATTTTTATATATTCTAAAGTCACTGATCCATTCACGCGATCGGAAAAAATCATCAACTATTCTACTATTATTCCTTTATCTTGGCTTTTTATTACAGTTTTCATCTATGGTACTGATTGATAGATATTCGCATTTGGGAAATAATCTAGAACTTCGTATGTTAGCATATTTCAGCATCTTTTCAATCACTCTTGTTTCATATGTTATTGTTACATTTGTTAGTACCTATCATGGTGGTTTTAAGAAGTTTATTTATCCGATCCTGTTTATCTTAATCCTCATCTCAGCTATTTTCATGATACTTAAGATGTCAAACGAGACTAGACTTATGAATAAATGGACGCACTATTCCGCCTCAGATGATTATATGTTAGAATGGATTATTTCAATGAATAATAGTGTTAAATATAATTTTTATAAAGGACAGTTTAAACGATTGGAATTCCGACTTATCCTATATCATGATTTTGATAAATTTATCTCTTTAAGGAATAATAAAAAAGCAAAAGGAATCATTTTCCCATATTCTAAAATTGAAGCTCATTTATTTAACTCTTATGTGGGTAATGAAACCAAATTTTTTTATTTTCTCGCTAATAAAGAACTTATGTATGACCCGGATATAATCTATGATAATGGGGATGGAGTAATAAAGTTTATTAATGAGTGATAATTACCTGCTTTTTTCACACGTATATATCTTTTTCAATGTAATTATATTTAGAGATGAAAAAGTTCAATAATTGTCTTGCTAATATAATGATAACTCGCCTCTTTTTTATCGTGATTTTATGCATTTTTTCAAGTCTTGTTTCATCACAACAAGATTTTCTATTTGATGATTACGATTCTGATGGTACCATTGATAATGTTGAATTTGTTGCATTTGGATATACGATTAAGGTATTTGATGGTGATGGTGATATGAAGGAAATATCAGATATTAATTCTTGTTGTGATACTGACTCTGATTATTGGATCATTGGTGATGACCTGAAGAATATCATTGTGGTATATGAAAATACTAGTGATGGTCAGAAGGCAATGGTTTATGATGACATTGATGGCGATAATCAAGTGTCTTATACTTATTCTGGAAGTGGTATGACTGTTGATGAAGGATATCCTAGACTAGTATTTAAGACTATGTCTGATTCATTTGTGTCAAATAGAAATATAATGGATCTAGCTGTTGATATTCAGGGGGATATAAATTTTTCTATCGAAAATAATTCTATTAGAATAAAATTAGTTCCTGGGTTAACAACTACTGAAACTAAGGCTTCAATCTATTATATCCGTGATAATTCGTCAATATGTAGTTATTCACAATTTATTGATCATTCTGGATCAGAAATATTCCCATTGATTCATGGTTGTATCCTACCCCTGAAAAGGGATGTTCTTCCCGTAATTGGACCGATCATTGGGTTAACTGACGATCATTTGCTTTTAGATGAGGTAGGTCTGTTTATTCAACCTGATGATGGGGATTATCTCCTTTTTACTAAACGTATTGGTATTGATAGGCATATGGGTTTGGGTTTTAGAAGAGTGTTTATTGGCCAGATGTTAAAACAAGAATCCGCGGATGGGATTTTCGATGTTCTATCTGGCATTAAAAACGTTTATCAAAAACATAAAATATTTATGCTACTTCGTCGGGAGGATCATAATACCCCGATTTTTAATCGGGGTCAGTCATATAAAATAGCATCCTTATTTGATGTTGAAGGAGATGGAAATGCTGATTATAATCTAATGTATATTCCTTTTAGAAAGAAATTAATAGAGCTTAATCACGTATATAATCTCTCAGAGAATCTAATCATTCCTTCACGTAAATTTACGATTCCCCAGTCTTTTTATAAAAAATATAATGGTGTAACTATCTTCTCATTATTTGAAGGTGAAGATGATATCCATTATGATTTTTATGTGAATAATTTTTATCCTTCCAGAGTTAAATCGGTTAGGTCAAAAAAAACGATTCTTCCACCTTCTATTGGAGGTCGAATAGAACGAACTTTTAAGAAACCGGTCTTCTATTGGTCTCAAATAGATGATAGAATCCATTTATTAAATGTCACTGAAGGATCCTGGTTAATTGATTCACTTGAAAGCAATCTTGTTGATTCATACTATCTAAACTCTTCAATACTTGCAACTGGTAACTTGGCTGGATTGGATGTGGTTCTTTATTATGATACTGATTCTGATGCTTTTATCGATAGATGGGATCATTTCAAGAATGGACGTTTAGTTGATACAATTGAATCTAAAAACAATTTCATTTTATATCTCAATGAATCACTTAGGATTAAGAAGTATAATGTTTCTGATGTTGTCTTTGATTTTTTAAATGAATCACATTCGATAGATGAAGATTTTTTTTATGGAAAATTATTAAATAGTGGATCAAGCTTATCTACAGATATTAAAGATGTGTTTGATAAGATAGATGCAACACCATTTTTTTGTGATCTGGATATATTGGACATAAAACACACTTCGAAAAGTATTGTCTTTGAAGCATATTGTAACTCTGACTGCATTATTGGTCATGAAGGATATGTAAACCAGTCAATTCAAAGGGGCAAATACCTTATTGAATATGATGGGGACTATAAAATCCATAAGTTATCCGGATTTTCTTCTGAAATTCGTTCTAAAATCGATTCTTTCTTTAATTCTAATTCTATTATCCTCTTGCTGGTTTTAATATGTGTTTCAACACTGATTTTTTTCGTATTATGGGAGGGATATTAGGATCATCAGTCTCTTATTATATGGTGTCTATAATCTAACAAGTATTTAAAATGAAAGTGTATTTTTTTGTTATGTTTTGTGTTTTATTAGGAATTTTAACATTTTTATCTGTTCATATGCCTGATCCGATCCGATTATTAATTACAATACCAATGGTCTTCTTCTTCCCTGGTTTCTTACTACTTGTAATAATCGGGTATAGTTGGCGAGGATTTTTAGACTTCTCACTTTTTTCTATCTCTTTAAGTACTGGGGTGCTTATTTTTATCGGTTATTCCATCAATAGCATGTCAATTTTCAATGAAGAAAACTTACGGAATGGGGTAATACTCTATTATATTATCTGTGGGGTGATTATTCGTTTTAGAAATGTCCATGCTGAAACCATATATGATTCACTTTTCCAGTCCTCTAGGTAAACCTATTAATTAGATAATCGAGTAATCCTATCTAAAAAAGGTGAATGATGTGAAAGGAAAAAACCCAGATTATCGTGTGAGTACGGTTGTCTCTGATTTAGACTCTGGTAAAGACCGGTGGACAAATATTGGAGTAGCGTTTGAAGGAAATGAGACAATAACAGTATTGATGGATGCTGTACCAACAAATGGAAAACTAATCCTACAAAGGCCTAAAAACCTAAAGAAGGAAGAGTAAAGTTATGGGGTGGTTTCAAAGGACTGGCATGCTTTTTTTTTTATCTAAGAATTTTTACTCGCAATAGATGGTGAGTGTCTTATTATAGTCTATTATCATTTTTTTGTCGACAGGAGTTATTTTATAATCATATTCTTGTAGAAAATCGATTAATTCTTCTGGTTTTTTCCCGTAAAATTTTAGGTTGCCTGTATGGAATTCGATAAATAATTTGGGGTGAAATTTTTCAATAGTCTTCCTCATCCCATATAAAACGTTTAGTTCAGCCCCTTCAATATCCATTTTTACTAAATCGAGTTTTTCAAGTCCCTGTATTTCAGCCCATTCGTCGAATACAACGGTTTTTGTATGGAGTCCTAATCCCTCATTTTCTTGTGTAAAGCTGGTTAGCATGACTAGTAGTCTATTTTCAATGTCTTTTTTTTCAAATTTGAAGAAGCCTGGTTTGTCAAATAAAGCAAATTCATGGAGTTTGATGTTTTTAATATTGTTTATCTGGATATTTTTCTTTATGTAATCTATTGAGGATTCAATCGGTTCGAATGCATGTACTACTCCAGTTTCACTGACATATATCGAGGCTAGTATCGTGTAATAGCCTTCCATTGCTCCAATGTCTGCGACAACCATACCGGGCTTTAAAACTTTGATAAATAGGTTAGTTTCCTGAGGTTCCCAGATACCTTTCCAATATATATTACCATCAATTACGCTTGTTCTTGGATTTGATAATATGAACTTCATCCCATGGAATGGGATGACTGTTTCTTGGTTCGGGAATGTCATCTGATGGAGTTTAAAATAAAGTCTATGTGT
>CAYREE010000018.1:0-23489 GCA_964423225.1 uncultured archaeon
TTCTACGAATACATCTATTGCGGCTGTTGGATATCTGTTTGTCTCAACTACTGCAGTCAATGCTTCGCTTGAGATCTTTGATATCTCCACACTCCTTCTGTCTGGACCAGGTCTTTTCCTGTCGTCTACGCTAAAGGGTGCCATATTGTATATTAGTCTGACAGATGCTTCAGTCGGATTCTGTAGTCTTCTAGGATGCATTTCTCTTGGCCCGTATACTGCTGCCAAGCATTTGTTATTGCCCCATTCGACATATGCGGAACCCTGGGCCCGTTTTAAAACCCCTACTTCCATCTTTATTTCACGTAAATCATCAAAGGCTCTTCCATCAAGCCTTTTACCGTCTTTTATCAACTCAACTTCGCTCTTACCACTCATTTTATATCACTCCTTTTTTGAATCTGATTTTTTAACTTTTTTAGACAGGCTTTCAGTGATCCTATCGGTTAGCCCGCTTGTATGGGCTTCTGACTCGATTTTTCTTATCGCGTCTACCGCTAGGTTGGACCGGCCTTTATTGATCCATATGAGACCGTTTTGACCCACTGCGATATTGCAGCCTGTCTTTTCTTTTATCATGTTTATCATGGAACGGTGTTTTCCGATTATCCTTGGTACTTTCTTGGGGTCGACTTCTATGGTTAGTCCTCCTTCAAGCCTCCATACTCCCGTGAGCTTTGACTCGTGGACTTCGTTCACAGAACGTACTTTTCCGCTTATTAGCTCTCCAAGATTGTATTTTTCGGGTTTTTTATCATTGTGCCTTCCACCTCCGCGACCCATCCGTCGTTCCTCTTTGATCACCGAGTAATATGCGCCTTTAATATCTACTAGGTATACTTCACCGAAGTCTTCGACGATGGGGCCTATCACCATGTCACCTACTTTTGGTATGTATGGCCCTCTTACAGGTATAACATTCACCCGGTCTTTATCTGTTCTTACTAGTCCTCTTACAAGTGAATATACTTTGTTGTCTTCAGCATAGCAGAGCGATCCCGCCTTTGCATTCTCTCCGATTAGTTGTCCTGGAATAACTATTTCTCTGTCTTTTACTTCGCCCATGTTTAATCCTTCATTAGCTTTATTTTAACGTCTCCATGCGTCATCTTGTTTAATGCGCTAAAAAGATCGTCTTGAAGCCCTCCCGGCATCTCAATCACGCAATATTGTTCGCTTCCAACCCATTCTTCCTTTTTTACTTCTCCGAATTGACGGATTACATCATACATCTTGCCTGTGTATTCTGCTGGAATCTTCAATGCCATTCTTACTTTTTCGATCCGTATGGGGATCAATGGCTTTAAGGCTTTAACGACTTTTTCAACATGTTCGTTAGCGCTTTTTGTGATCGTGATCTCTACTTTAGCTTCTTCCATAGCGTCGAGTATCCTTGATTGTGGGTGCGGTGTCTTTGTCTGGGGATTTATCGCGTTTCTTGCTATTAGTGTTGCCACTTGTTTTCTTCTTTCTTCGAGCATCCGTCTTTTTTGTTCTGTGGTCAGATGCAGATCCCCTTTCTTTATTATCTTTGCAGCAACCTGGTTTTCATCACTTGTTTCAAACACGTCCTTCATTACTTCCAGGGAGGCTTTGTCGCCTGCCTTCGCATCCTTGAATATGTGTTCTGCTGCTAAGACGTCATCCAATCCTGAGATCTCTCCAGACCGGTATTCAAGTGCTTTATCTGGATCGACTAATATCTCAAAGGTGTGGCCGTGAGTTTTAAACCTAATTACAACTGCTTCATCTAAACTGACCATTTACGCACCCCTTCCCACATAAAAAGAAGCGATTATTTGACTAATGAATGTTATTCTTTTGGTTTGTGGTGATCCAGGTTTTTACCAAGACTTTTTATTGATTCACCAATCTCATCCAAACCGATTTTATTGTATTTGTTTCCGATTTCAATTGCGATCATGTCTATGTTTTCCTTCTTTATCTTGCCTTCTGACACACTGTTTAATCCGAGTAATGCTAGGTCCATGGCTTCTTTCCGGTCTAATCCCTGCTTGTATTTCTCTTCGAATATTTTTTCCACGTCTCTTTTACCCATTCCTATGGCGCCTGCAGTGTATTCAGTGTATGCACCGCTTGGATCAGTCTCGAATAAATGTGATTTTTTATTTACTCCTGCTATCAACAAAGCTGTTCCGAAGGGTCTTGCTCCACCATACATGGTATATGCTTGTTTGATATCGCATATATCTCTTGTTAGTGTTGAGACGCTTATAGCTTCTTTGAATACGAGCATGTTTCTCTGGGCCTTGATTCTCGCATCTTCTATTAGTCTTCTTGCATCTGCGACTAGGCCGCTTGTTGCCACTCCTATGTGGTCGTCTATCTGGAATATCTTCTCTATTGATTTTGGTACTATTAGTGGGCTGACAACGTTTTTATCGACTGCGAGTATTACTCCTTTATCATATGTCAGTCCGACTGCGGTAGTGCCTCTTTTAACTGCTTCTCGAGCATATTCTACCTGGAATAAACGCCCATCTGGGCTGAAAACCGTGATTGCGCGGTCGTATGCCGCAGGACCAGTAGGATACATTTTTTTTTATAATACCTTCCTTTTTATATTGGTGTCTTAGATTATGGATTGTTAGTTTAAAAACTCATTTATCATTCTTAAATAGGTCTCTGGTTATATTCAATCTATCTGATAATGGTATTTTTTCAACTTCTTCATGGTGTTTAGTGTCTCCTGCGTATTCTAATAGTTCTGATACGGGTGCTCCT
Organism: uncultured archaeon; assembly: GCA_964423225.1. Classification (GTDB taxonomy): domain Archaea; phylum Altiarchaeota; class Altiarchaeia; order IMC4; family SCGC-AAA252-I15; genus CAYREE01. The sequence goes on from CAYREE010000018.1 coordinate 2,746, forward strand.
GTTATCTCGGATGAGTGGCTTATGGAGAGTCCTCGACTATATAGTCTTGTCCCAATCTTTATCTTTGCTTTTCCTACTAGTCCGCCGTGGAATAGTCCGTGTTCAAAGTCAAATGCATGGATCTCCTCGATTACTCGGCTTATTTCACCCTGAGAAAGGTGTTTTAATGCTAAGTCGACTATTTCTTCTGTCTTTTCTCTGAAATGTATTTTACCGAATATCTTGTTGAAACAGTAGGTGATTATGGCAAGATCGACGGTGGTCTCATCCTGTCTTATTGCTGCGTCATCACTGAATTCGCTTGCGAGCTCTCTGAGCCTATGAGTATCTTCTTTTGATATGGCGTCCATAACCTTGGCTATTGTCTCATCCATTTTTTATTTTCCTCTTGATAATCTCCAACCGAATTTTTCCTTTAGTAGATTGTATGCTGCTTCAGGTGGGATTATCCCATATTCTGTTATTATCATGTTCACGTATTCTTTTGGCGTAGTATCGAATGCAGGATTGAATATTTTTACTCCTTCAAGTTCTGCGACTTCTTTTGGATCGCGTTCCTCTATCACTGAGATCTCTCCCATGAGGCTTTCAGGAGAGAATTTGATTGATTCTGTTGCTACGATAAAGTCTTTACCCTCGTTTTTCGCGCATAATGCTACTTGCATAGTGCCTATCTTGTTTATAACGTCTCCGTTAGCGTATACTGTGTCGGCTCCGACAAACACTTTGTCAACATCGAGTTTTTTCATAGTATAATAAACTGCTGAATCAACGATCAATGTTACTGGGATACCTGCATCAGTTAAGGTCTTTGAGGTGATATAGCCTTGATGTCTGGGGCGTGTCTCAGTTGCAATAACTGTGAATCTCTTGCCAGTACTCCATGCCTTTTTGAATATGTTTGCTACTGTATCGCTGTTGCAGTGGGTCATTAGGACATCACCGTCTTCTATTAGTTTTGCTCCTATCTCCGCTATTTTTTCCAGGGCATTCTCCTGTTGCTCGATGAAATCCTGTATTTCTTTGGACACATTGGTCTTGAATGTACTGGCATCCTCATCCTTGTGTTTTTCTGTGATATGTACTGCATAGTTCACAGCGTTTGGCAGTGATACTGCTGTAGGTCGTGAAGCCTTTAGTTTTTCTCCTGAAGATATGACTTCTTCCAGGCTTCCTCCAGCGTCTACAACCGCTCTAATGGCTATTAATGCTGATATAGCAATGTCTAGCGCACCTCTTATCTCCATGGAAGCGATCTTTTCAGCGGTTTCATCTACTGTTAGCATGTTTATTAATTTGTTTCGAATTGTTTTATATGAGTTTAGTATCGTTGAGGGATCTTAGCCAAGATGATATTTCGAACCTGATAAATCATGTCGGGTCCATCAAGGATAATCCCACTGGTTTTTCGAATAATTTATCTGGTAAAAAGATCGCGATGATATTTGAGAAACCATCGACTAGAACACGAATAGCATCTGAAGTAGCTGTCGTCGAACTTGGTGGAAATTCTATTGTATTAAACTATAATGATATGCAGTTGGGTAGGGGGGAGACTGTGGCTGATACTGCAAGGGTTCTTGGAGGGTATGTTGACTGTATTATGGCAAGAGTCCATGAGCATCGTACTCTAGAGGATCTGAGGAAGTATTCGCAAGTACCTGTTATAAACACTCTTTCTGACCAAGAGCATCCCTGTCAGATAATCGGTGACTTGTATACTATGATGGAGTTGAAAGGTAGGTTGAAGGGATTAAAACTTGCATATATTGGAGATGGGAATAATGTCTGTAATTCCCTGTTGCTTGGTTGTGCTCTTGTGGGTGTAAACATAATGATTGCATCACCTCCGAGTCATCAACCACCAAGTGGTTTTGTCAATGATGCCATCACGATCGCCCAGGATTCTAAGGTAGTCTTAGAAGAGGATCCGGTTCATGCAGTAGACAAGGCAGATATTGTTTATACAGATGTTTGGGTGAGTATGGGTGAGGAAGATAATGAGGCGGATAAGATCAAGGCTTTTGATGGATATCAGGTTAACCCGGATCTTTTCAGCAAAGCTAAGAATGACGCGCTTTTCATGCATTGTCTTCCAGCACATCGGGGTGTTGAAGTGACCGATGAGGTCATTGATTCTAAAAGTAGTGTTGTATGGCAGCAGGCTGAGAACAGGCTTCATGCACATAAGGCTATATTATTAAAACAATTCGAGTTGGAATGAAGAAGGGTTTATCGAGTCTGGATGTTTCTGTTATTTCCGGAGAGCTTAATACACTCTTACATCGGGCAAAGTTGGAAAAAGTCTATCAAGTCGGAAGTAGAGAGCTTCTTTTCAGGCTTCATCTTCCAGGTGTTGGTTCAAAGGATCTTGTGGTCGCCCCGAATTACATGTGCCTTACAAACTATACGCGTATCATCCCCCAAAATCCTAGTTCTTTTGCAATGCAGTTAAGGAAGAATCTTGGCGGAGCTAGGATAAATGAGATACGACAGCATTCATTCGACCGAATCATTGAGATAGTCTTTGAGGGTAAGAAAAATTTCGTGATTGTCATCGAGTTGTTCAGCAAGGGTAACCTACTCTTGTGTACTGATGAGATGAAGATCATTGGATTATTGGATTGGCAGAAGTGGAGGCATCGCACACTCGGGGTTGGAAAAAACTATGAATATCCACCCGAAAATATTAATGCAAAAACATTCGTTGAGCATGATTTCATTGAGTTGTTAAAGGGTGATGAGCGGCCAGTTGTTTCTGCTCTTGCGTCAGGGATTGGTTTAGGGGGTTTTATCGCAGAGGAAATTTGCATTAACGCGGATGTTGATAAGAATCTTCTTTTTAATGATCTTGATGAAGCTGCTAGGGTACGTGTATGGGAGTCTTTCTCGAAAATAATTACCTCGTCAATTGATGAATCATTTCTGGTATCTGTTGATGGGAATCCCGTGGATGTTATCCCATTTAAGACCCGTCAATATCCCGAAGATGCATTATTGTCTTATGATTCTTTTAGCGAGGCTTGCGATGAATTCTTTTCGGTTAAAGCGGCTGAACAAGTCAAGGATAGGACTACTAAGGTTGTCGATGAGAAAAAGGATAAGATTCTTAATGTCTTGGTTCAACAGGAGGCTTCGATTAAAAATCTCGGAGATAGAATCGTGTCTGAAAAAGCAAGAGGCGATTTGATTTTCTCGCATATGAATGAGATTGAAAATCTCATCAACGCAGTAAAACAGTATCGGAAAAATGGTTTATCTGACAAGGATGTTCTCACAGAGTTAAAGAAGATGCCTGAGGGAAGACTTGTGAAAAACATAAGTAAACTAGAGCTAATACTGGATTTATAAGCTTTTTTCCCCTTTCTCCCTAAATCCTAGTATGCCAGTGGTTGTTAAAGGACATGAAAAGGAATTGAACAAGTTGGTTGATGGACAACTTAATGCTAGTCTTTCCGGTTCAGAGCGAATGAATCAATTAAAAAGTGTGCTGGATAATCGAGGATTTGTCGAGTTAAAACCAAATGATGTTCTAACTGTTGATCATGAAGGTTCGTCAACAAGCATCATTCATACTGGTGGGCAAAAACACAGGGTATTGGCAGAAACCAGAATCGATGTTGAGTCTGGAAAGACTGTGGATCTAGCCCTAGATCTTGCTGTTGTAACCCGTGATACTGCAGATGGAGAGAGGGTTTATGTCGTTGATAAAAAAAGTGGGGTGGATATTGAAAGCCTACAAAAAAATGGCCCGAATATTAATACATCAACCTCCGAATTTGTTGAACGTTTTAGCGGATTGATGACGTCTGACAAATTTGTCTCATATCTAACACGATGTCCCGAGGATCGAAGGGATCAGTTGATGGGTGTAGCAATCCAATATAATATCCTACATAAAGATGGTTTTGGATTCAATGATTTCATGGAGAGTGTTGTCGGAAAAATAACAGAACCAAGTGGAGGATTACCACATAATTTTAAAATGTCTAATTTTACCGGTGAAGTAATAGATTCTGTTACCAAAAAACTAGGCTTATCTGAGATAGAGAGCATGGAATCGAAAAGCAGAATCTTCGATTTTATAAAGGTAAACATAACTGATGACGGATATGCATTACATGCATTCAACGGATCATTTCAGGAAAGTATCCAACAACATGGATTAAGTACGACTGTAAGGGACTATGACATAAACCGAATGAGAAGGATGGAAGAGATTTTTCAAAAAGGTGGAGTTGAAATGGCTTTAGGCTGGAAGTTTCTTGGATCAGGTGATGAAGGAAAAATTGCTTTTGAAGAGGCTGCTACATCAAATACATATAGTTATGCTATTGATTCACCCGAGTGGTTTAGCCAATTAATTAATAGTGCACATGAAAAGTCAGGCGATGATGATAAAGACTCTTTTAAAAGAAGGGAATATGCATCTGCCCGTAGGGCAATGGAGCAAACATGTCGGCTAATGGCTACTGGTGCGGATGGAAAGACTGCTTTAGGACATCCAGGTATAAGCGAGCAGGAGGCAGCGGAAGTATTGGACTTTTTCGATGAATACTGGGCTAAATACGCGGGGCCAAAATCAGGGCCAAAACTTACATTAATACGAAATCACGCATTAGACTGTGATATTTCAGCAGATAATACCTACCAAGAGGCATTTGATAGAACGACGACAGCCAGCAAAGACGATAGTATGGGTCCTATAATGGCTCCAAGTGAATGTGGATTAAGGGACATAATTGGTTTTCAATTATCCAGTAAAGAACTAGGCTTTGACTGTTCAACCACTCAGGATATCAAACCAGGACATATTGTAATAATCGACTTGCCTGATTACAATCGAGTATATCCTAAAATGGCTGTTTAATTCTATCTTATCCGGTCACCACGTGCAATATCCACGCATTGGTCGTATCGCCATTTATCTCCCATGATCTGTCTACACGCTGTCTCATTCCTCGTCTTCTTAACAACTTTTACAACGCATAGTTTCCTGATATTGGATGCAAGGATTTCATCGCATAATGATATGTCTTTGTTTTCATCGGCTACTATAGAATAACAGTTTTGTATATCAATGTCCTTTGGATGGTTGTTGCATCTGGTCAATTCTTTCCTATCTGATACCTTGAATTGTTTTACATTACCTTGGGATCGTCCAAAGCATCCCAAAACCATGATTATAATAAGCAGGAATAATAATGGCCTATTCATATAAGATAACTTCCAAATACTGCTATAAAAATCATAAAATGGGTTTGAATATTTTTAAGAAAAAGCCTTTCACTCAAGCATCCGTGGTTTTTTCAACAGGAGTGATTCTTCGTCTTATTCTGACGTTAATGTTCTTTAGCTATTATGGCTGGCATTCTGTGAATCATATTGAGACTTGGCTTTATGTTGGTGTTGCTCAAGGTAGTCACTTGCCTGCTTATGGTATGAATGATCCTACTGTATGGATTCTTCGTGGTTTTGGAATGCTATTTTCTAGTGAAAACCAGTTGTATGGTATTGTGCTTGCAAGCACTCTGCTTTCCTCTCTTACTGCAGTTTTTATCTATCTTCTTGCTAGGGAAATGTATGGTGATAAGGTGGGGTTTGCAGCTGGTATGATCTTTACTAGTATGATAGAGCCTTTAGCACTTTCATTGATTGGTTTTACTCATGATCATGTCCAACACTTGTTCATTATTGCAACCATGCTTCTTGCGGTTAAGGCTGTTAAAGCGAAATGGTCTATGAGGATAGTATATGCTATCGTCTATTCTGTTCTAGTGTATTTTGCCACATTCATAAATGAGGGAATATTTGTTGGTCTGGGTATTACAGCCGCCTATCTGACATATGAGATTTTTCAAAGATTGTTCGAGAAGAAGTTTTCGAAAAAAACTTGGAGATGGGTTTATCCAGTTTATATCACACTTGTTATTGTTTCCTCATTATTTGCAAGTCAGACTATTGTGAAGGATGCATTGGTGGATAAGCTTGAGGCATTGCCTCAGGGAAGATTCGGAAGTGCAGATGTTATTCCTATCTCTCCAAGCAATTTCTGGCTTAGGAATAATATCCAATTCTTCCTTCTACCATTCGCTCTGCTTATAGCAGTTAGGCGTAAGGATACTCTTGCGATAACATTGACTTTTGTGGGATTCAGCTTATCATTCATAATGGATCGGGGTACACGGATATCTGACCTGGGTATATGCATCCTTTCCGCACATGTTATTACTGGTTGGGCAGAGACTGAAAAACTCATTTTTACACGGAAGCTTAAGAAGAGGCTTAAGAAATTTCGTCTTGATAAGCTTTCCACACTTTTTATGATTGTGGTCTTCCTTGGTTCATACTATGCGTTTAGAGTCACTATGACTCGTGACAGCTTCCAATATACTTTCGTCCTTGCAGCACTCGGCATCATTTTCTCTTCATACAAGCTGAAGAAAGAAAAGATGATATATGGGATGATATCAATGCTTGTAGTCTCAGGATTCTTAGTCAATGCATTTTACGTTTATAATGCTGATGCAAAACGGGTTGGTCATGAAGCAGAATATCGGTTATACAAATGGTTGGGAGATGAAACGGATCATGCATTAGTTCTGACACGATGGGATCGGGGATATATGCTGGAAGTTATCTCCGGTTTAAAATCGGTTTCAAGCCCCAATATCATACAAAAGAATATTCATGATGCCTTATGGATGCCTGAAAAATCAGCTGCGATAACATTATTGAAAAACCGGGTTCGTTACATAGTCATATCCAGTCTGAATTTCAATGTGGCAAAACAAGAAGGACAACTTGCTTATGCTTTATCTGGAGGGCTTGTATTAACCCCTGACGAGATTCCTCAAATGGAGTTGACTGAGCATATTTCAGTATACAAGCTACGTCATAACCAGGTAAATCCTAATTTTTTCCGGTTGTTGAAAAAGGAGGTGGATGAGGCTACTGGAGTTGAGGTTATGCTTTATGAAGTATCCTATCAGTTTGAGGAAGAGTTTAGGAAGGGAACAATTGTTAGTGCTTTAGCTCAGAATCTTGGTAAGTCAAGGGATGTTTTGTTGAATATTTCTATTACTAAAGATTCGAATACTGAGTCTTATCTTGTGAACAGATCTTTCACTGAGGAAGACGTGCATGAAGTTGTCTATAATCTACCAAAGACATATAAGGGGGAATATGACTGTTCTATGGAGACACTACCCTTGGATGATGAGGTGTGGGGTTTTAAGGGTGCGATAGTCTTTAAGAATCTTGGTCAATCTAAGGAGTATGATGTCAACTTGATTCTTATTGATATGACTGCATCTAAGCTGGCTGGAAAGATGGTTGCTGAAGCTGTGGATAGTCATAAAATATTTTTTAACGAGGGTGAGAAGAAGATATTGGATTTTGCATTTAGGAGGAAGTATCCTTATCATGAATATACTATTGCGAATAATGTGAATGAAGAGTTGACGGTATTTAAGAATGAGTCTGTGAATCCTGTCAATAATGGTGTTGAAGTATTCTATGTTAATTGTTAGCCTTATGGTCCTACATTACCCATATTGAAAGTATCTCCTGAGAACATCTGCTCGAAGCCCCATGGGACTACTACTGCTATTACTGCAAGCATCCATACCATCAATACAAAGTCTGTGAATGCAGCCCATCTGGTTCCACCATCTATCATCTTCAGGCTGTAGGCATTGAAGATGGCGTGCACGACCAGTATTATAAACAATAGGTCCTGTACCAGGGGGATGTCGATGTCGCCGATAATGGACGGGAGGATACCTTCTGTGATCGCGCTGACAGACGGCAGTTCAACCACCGAACTGAAGGTGTTCCTGAAGGTGTCGTTCAATAACGCAGTCATACGTAGTGTCGCATAGGCTGCCCCCCCGATTCCTACGAGCGTGCCGTAATAAACACCTCGAACGCTTCCTGCAAGCTGCCTCCTCAGATCCCTAAGACCCAACAGTTTAATGAAATTGTCGCTGATTATATCGCTTGCCACCACAGGATTCCCTCCGAGATTCAGTACCTGGATGAAGATGCTCGAGAACTTTTCGATCATGGTGCTTCCAGTCTCGCCTGAGAAATACATCCACGACTTGAACTTGTCGCACCGCACTGAAAGACGATTGAACAAATTGTCTACAAGTTCGTTCAATATCCCGAACTCGTGCACTCTTAGGGTGCTTATCGTACCCAAGAGACTTCCGCCACGAGCTGCAAGCGAGGCGCCAAGCGATCTGGCAAATGCCGGAAAGGCCTGGTCATACCGCATTATCGATGATTCAAGTTGTCCCCCATAATATCCGATGATTCCCAGAGGCGTTACCGCTATCGCGAAGTTAACCGCAAACGAGAAGAAGTCCAGATAATAAAATACGACGAACAGTACGATGGATGTGATGATGCAGGGGATAAGGGCCATACGTATCTTGTAATAGACCTTGTGTTTTATCGGGAGGTTGTGGCAGATCCTGTCGTGCGTGATGAATGCGTCGATGAAGATGATGGAGCATATGTCGACAAGATAAAGGGTTATCGCACAAAGTCCGAGCATAAGGAAGATGCTGTAGCCTGTGATCAAAGGCAGGAGGAACGCCATTGCCATCATGAAAGCTATTCCTATCGTAAGCGAGACCAGTGTATCCTGGACCAGGTCCATCGTCTGTAATGTCTGCTTGTATTCAGACGCAAAGTCCTCCATGACCGCCGACTGTTCCTTGGCCAAAAACACATCTAATCTTTCCCCAAAGTCGACGGCAGCGCTAAGGCGGTCGAGGAAGTTACCCATTATCTTGGACGGCACAAGCACTGAAAGCTTCCTGCAGGTGACGACCAGGCCAAGGTTCCAATAATCAGATAGATATGATACCTTCTCCATGATCTTTGCTATCTCACCATACTCTTGCCTTTCTGCAGCGTACCTGAAAAGCTGAGACCTCTTTGCATGCACGCTTGACATGGCACCCGCATAAGTGATGAAATAGTGGATATTGTCGTGTATGTCGACTTTTTTCCTCTCAACAATGAAGAAAGGATATCCTAGTACAAAAATAATGCCGAAGATCAGGAAGAAAAAAGGCACGAATAACAGCATACTATTCAGTGGAGGCCCCACCATGTTGATGCCGTACACGCTTACCAGAATGAGCGATGCAAAAAACAGGGTGAGCGTAACGCCAACGACAGGGAGCACTAACTTTATGAAGAACTCGTCTATGGTATTATACCCTGACTGCCTGATCGCTTCCTCAAATTCCAATTATACACCTACACTGCAAATGGAAGGCCTTCAACCCCCTGGTAGTAGTACGCCTTTATTATCTCCCAAACATCGAAGTAGTTGAATACCTTGTCTCTTATCATCTGGTCCAGTATCTTCTGCCTTAGAGTCAACTCCTTGTATATGTCCCTAGTATCCTTGTATCCGAGAAGTGTTGCAACCTTCTCCTCAAGGATGTAACTGTTGAACCATCCCTGGAATACGAGCTCGTCAGTTGATGGAACCCATTCGAATACGCCTGCAGTACCCACTTTCCCAAACTCGTCGTAATATCTTATGAGCTCCGTTACGGTTAGAACCCGCCGCTGAAACTTGCCGTTAAGGTATACTGCCTGTTGTATCAGGCATATATTCAAGTTGTCGATGGACGCGATAGGGACGTTGATCGGGTGTCCAGTAAGCCTTTGTATCATCTTCTTAACGTCTCCAGCGTGGAAAGTGCTGATAACAGGGTGGCCTGTCTGCATGGCCTGGAATGCGATGTTACCCTCCTTCTCACGTATCTCGCCGACTATGATGTAGTTTGGCCTGGAACGCAGTGCCGCCACGAGGAGGGTTAGCATGGTGACGTCGGTTTCCTTACCTGATTCCCGTGTCACAAGATGCTGCCAGGTGGGGTGCGGCATCGTAACCTCTGGAGTGTTTTCAACGCTGTATACTTTTGCGTCAGGCTTGATGAAGGCCGCGCAGGCGTTGAGGGTTGTTGTCTTACCTGAAGCAGTCTCACCGCAGATGAATATGCTCATCCCGTTTTCAAGACAAAGCCACATGTAAGCGGCAAGCTGTGTAGAAAAGGTATGCCAGGCCACAAGCTGTGTAACGCTAATCGGGACCTTGCTGAACTTTCGGATTGTGAAGCTCGAGCCCTCCAGACTGCATTCTCTGCCGTAGATGAAGTTGCCTCTTGAACCGTCTGGCATGATTGCATCGACTACTGGGCGCGCTTCGCTTACTGCTCTTTCAACCCGTTCTGTCGATTGGAAGACGTATTTGTCAAGCTGCAGGTCTGAAGTGAATACTATGCTTGTTGGCACCATCTCGAAGATCTTGTGTACTACAAAGATCCTGGATACGCCGATACAGTGGATATCTTCGATGTACGGGTCGCGAACCAGGGGTTCAAGTAAGCCGTAGCCGACTCGTTCTCTTACGAGGAAATACTTCATTTTCTCATATTCCTTCTCTGTTATTGTGATCTTCTTTGGCTCGAACATCTTCTTGAACTGTCCCATAAGGCCTCCTTCATCTCCTGTATCAAGGGTCATCCCCGGGACTTCGACGAGCCTGTTTAGAAGCAGGACAAGCAGTTCGGATAAGTCGATTGACGTGTCGCTTGCATCCATGGTATGCGCGATCTTGATGAGTTCGTCGGTGAGTTTCTCAAAAAGCTCCTCTTCCTTGGGAGTCATAGTCGGTTCTATCGTGATGTATTGTGTCTCGTTCTCACCAGGTTTTCTGATTACATGGATGAATATCGGGTCTCCTACAGGGTATATGACGTTTGGGAATTCCTCGTCTTTCAGAGAGCGGTCTAGTTGGACATGGAATGAAGGCATATCCATCTCCTTTTTATCTAAGTATTTCTTTAAGTGCGGGTTCCTTGCCTGAGCCTCCATGAATTCTTTGTCGTCTGGCATCTTACACTAATCCTGCGATATCGATTATCAGACCGTTACCGGAGTCGACCCTGAATGCGATAGTCTGGGCTACTAGTCCAGAAGACCTTTTAAACCGGTTTACAGACATAAACTTCTTTATTTCACCACCCATCATGGATGATCCAAGCTCTAGGTATATGTCGCTTGTCGACCTAAGGAGCGTTAGAAGTGATTTATTTAGTTGGTCGGGATCCACTGTAAATATCACGATTTTTCCTTTATTAGTTATCTTCTTGAAGAATTTCACGACGTCAAATGATTTTGCCTCTGATATGCTGCCTCTTACAAGCAGGAATGATATGGTGTCTATTATTATTACATCGCTTTCGAACAGTTGTTTTGCGCCTAATAGGCGTTCTATGAAGTTTTCTTCAAGATTTACTTTTCCGAAGTATGGGAACATCGGGATGAATAATAGGTCCTGGTTGATAATATGGCTGTCTACGATATAATTCAATGAGCTCATTTGGTCGAGAAAATCTTTTGTAGATAATTCTGTGCTAATGTATGTTACCTTGGCTTTTGCTTTAAGCAGTGAGAATAATAATCGTTGGGATACAATGCTTTTACCGAATCCGTCTTTTCCCTCAATTAGTATCAGGGAGCTTTGAGGTAGCGCTCCACCGAGTTTCTGGTGGAACATGTCTCTTTTAAGCTTTACACTCCAGTATCCCTCTTTGATATCTTCTTCCCCTTCCTTTTTTTCTTCGTCACCCATCTTTCACTCCATTATAATCTAATGTGATCTTATCAACTTGATTCTGCTATGCCTTCAGCTTCCTCTTCTTTTATCGTCTCTGTTGGCAGGTCTTTGCCTGTTTTTTCCTTTAACTCTTTTTTTAACAGGCCTTCTGAGAGTGCTAGGATCTTGTTCATGTTTTCTTCCATGCTTGTTAGGCGTTCTTGGTTATGTTTGCTTATGTCAAGTGTCGCTTCGAGTGTCTTGTCTATTTCTACTGCTTTTTCTTCTAGATGATCGATCCTGTTGGTCATCTCTTTTTTCGCTTCATTGAATTGTTTGACTTGTTCGGCGATAATATCTAGACGAACCGTCTTTACCTCGGTTTTCCGCTTTAATAACCTGTCTAAACCGATCTTTTTAAGAATCGATAGCATACCACTCATTAATTGACTCTTTCAAAATAAATAGTCGTTCAAGTAGTGCATGCTAGGCTGTTATCCGCCCTAATGGTTTCCTTGCATCGTCTCTGGGAGAAAAAGTCTTTGATCAACTCGCAGATACTGGAATTCCTTTCGATATTTGCTAGGCAGGTCATGCATTTAACATGTGTTTTCAGGTGTTCAGGATGCTCTGCGGGAATCTTTTCACATATCTTATGGTCTTTTGCTTTTATTGCGACATAGTAATGGCAGTTATGCGCTTCTTTTTGGATTGATATGTTAGAGCATAATGTATGGTTGACTGTGTTTAGTGCCATGGAGTTATAGCATTTATCCCTTACCTTCACCGGGTTTTTTGTCTCACAAAACTCTCTTTCGCTAAACGAGCTCATGTAGAACCAAAAGATGAATGCTATGATTATGAAGAAGACGATGATGACTTTGACTATTGTCTTCATGAAATCAATTTTTGTCTTGATCTGGATTTTTTCATCGTCTTTCTGTATGTATGAATGGTATCCTGGGACATGTGTGACTTTTTGCCCTAGTACTATCTTTGATTCGTCCAGTCCGATCTTGTCTATGAATACGTGTTTTATAATATTGTTTAATACAATCTTCATCTGGTATGCGTTTAACTGGTCTTCTAGAATCCCGAAATTTCGGACTTCCTTGTTTACCAGTTCTACTCCATCATACCCCCCGTATACTAAATAGGCTTTTTTCCTCAGATCTTCAATCTTTGGATTCATATTATATTAAAAAGAATGTTTTTTCACCGTATATAAGTCTCAATCGCAATATCATGGAGGGAATGAATAAAAAATCTCAGACAAGTGTCGAGTACATAATCGTCCTTGGAATGGCATTGACTGTACTTGTCATAATGCTCACAATGGGACAGGAAAAGTATCAGAACTTCAGGGATGAGGTCAGAGTATCCAAGGTGAAGGCTACTTTGAAGGATATATCAAATTCCGTCGACTTTGTTTATGAGCAGGGTAAGGGAGCGAGAACAAGGATTTATGTCACGTTTCCTATGGCGGCTGCGATAAACCTTACGACTAATGCTAATGGTACCGGTATTATCGAGGGTACTGTATATGTTAGGGGCACACCATCATCATTTTTTCAGTTTGTTGACGCGAACCTTACGGGTAGTCTTCCAACTACTTCTGGGGGTTTCTGTATTGATGTTGAATGTCTTGGAGAGTTTGTGAATGTGACGAGGAGCACGGGTGATTGTTAGGATGAAAGCTCAGTCTACTGTGGAATTCATGTTTGTCTTAGGGTTACTCTCGCTTATCTTTATTGTTGCATTTAAGTCTATTGCCCGGGAATTTAAGGGTGTTAACCAGTATGTCTGGGCTAATCAGGGCAGGGATCTTGCTGAGAGGCTGGCTACCCAGATTAATGACGTTTATCTTTCAGGTAGCGGGTCTTATAGGACTGTTAAACTTCCGGTAAATCTTCATGGTGGCGTTAATTATACAATAATCGTCGATCCTGGTTTGGTGACGATCAATGTCACGACTTATCGCCAGGAGTTCAACTGGAGGACGATTACAAGAGATATTAACGGAACTGATCCTAGCCAGGTTCTTGATCCTGGAAACATATTAATTGAAAACATTGGGAATACAATATATTTAAGACATGAATAAGGGAGTCGTCTTCACACTGGATTTGATTTTTTCGCTCACAATATTCACAATCATTATTCTCACTATCCTATGGGCTTGGGGCGAGACTCATTCTCGTGTCAGTCAATTTCAGGAGAGGGAGTCAAGGAGGATTAAGGCTGTTGACTTGTCTGATATTCTTATCACTACAATGGGCAATCCTGAATATTGGGAGGATAGGGATGTGGTAAACTATACTAACACTTATTCTATCGGATTGGCAGGCGATGAGAATGTGTTGGATATCGATAAGATTGTGAAGCTGAATAATACGAACTATACTTTTTCACGGATGATAATGGGTTTGAGCCGTGAGGATTATAATCTGACGATCGTATCTAATTGGAGTGGTGTGGAAGTGTTTCATTACTCTATGGGTAGATCTCCTGAGAATGCTACGGAGAGAAATATTGTGAGAAGATACGCGTTATTAAATGGGACTCGAGTCGAAGTCCGTCTTGAATTATCCTATGATACGGCATATATAAAATGAATGATAAGGGTTTCATACTTACGATAGACGTGATATTAGCACTAGTAATATCCTCATTTCTGGTTGTCGCTATGTTGTTCCTTTTAAGCCAGCCTAAGATCCCTGTTGATGAATACTTATATCGGATCGGACTGGATGTGTTGGCAATCAGCGAGAAGGATTATAGTTTCAATGCTGCGATAGATGGAAATAACAGTGGTTTGAATGAGTGGTTTGCTACGATGCCTAATACGATATGTTTGAATCTTACTATCTATAACAATGATTCTGAGATAGTCTATACGAATAGCTCCGACTGTGATACGCCAGTAGTCTATGTGCTTGCATGGAGGTCGGTTGTGCATGCATATGGTACTGATGATACTTGTGCAACATCTAGTAACGGGGTTGATTACTATATTGCTAGTGCGGGGGTGTGGCGGGAATGAATAATAAAGGATATCTCTTTACAGTGATCACTATTATCATGATGCTTGGATTATTTTCACTAGCATACTATCAGTATGGTGTCCTTACTTCACAGGCTTATTCATTTGACATAAAGGCTGCGAAGACCGCTATGATCTTTGATGATGTACAGTTTGATCTGGATCGTATCTATGAGATGAATACGACAATCAATCGTTCGAGTGAACTCATGGTGATATTCGAAGATGTTTTCCCGGCAAGATATGATATCTCAGCCGAGCTTGCAGACTACAAGGATTTCATGGAAGGCTTGTATAGGGATTTTACGAATGCGAATATAACCTTGGATATTGGAGATCCCTCCTTCACTGTGTCAAGCTTTGATTATATATATGATTATTCTGATTGGTGGAAGCATGAAGTTAGGATTTATAATACTACGAATCAGACTGATGATCTGGTGGGTTTCGATATCTGGGGGGACTTTAGTTCTTGTGCCACATCAACCATCCATGATATTATCTGGATCGAATGCGAGATGTTTGATGGAATAGTGGCTGGATGTTCTAACATAACTCATGCTGACGCCTCTAACACCTGGTATGCTAGAAGTTGGAGCAATGATACTGCACCCTGCAGTACGACTACTCTAACACAGACTGAATTTATATATATGACTGGGAACTATACTCTCTGGGTGCGTAGCGCAGACGATAATATCAGCGACTCTCGTTTCACAGTTGAAGTGGATGGTACTAATTCCACAGCCGAGTTCGCAGACCACAATACTGTTAACGACACCATTGATTTTGACTGGGAGAATGGTGGTGAATTCGAGCTTACCGCATCCTCAACAAGTGCTATAACAATTAAAGTGCATGACTTGAACCAGTCTGAGATAACTGAAAGTTGTGACGTCATACTCTTGACTACTGATCCAGTAATAGATCCAAATGATTATCCTCCAGTAGGCAAGATGAATGACACCTTGATAGTCACAACACAGACTGGGGAAAACCTTGAAGTCGACCTCGATCTAGAGTTTCAAAACCTTAATTTCACATTCTCACGTACTGATCTGGCCAGGAACAAGACAACACAGATGACATTCAACTTCACTAATGGAGACTGGCTGGAATTCAGGTTTGGGGACGTAAGCGTGGACAATAAGGCTAGGAAAAGCTCTATGAGGGTCAATTACAACAATTCCAACTGCTGTAAGCAAGCACCTCTTGTGTCACGCGTAAGATTCTTATTATGATTATTAAATTCCACGTATTTTCTTCATAAAACACACAGTATATCAATATTGAATTCTAAATCTTTACGATGATTATAAAGGGCCAATGGCCTATTAAATCAAATAAGGGTGCCTGGTACCGGTGTCTGATAGCATTTTGCCTATTGTCAACCATCCTGATCACTCCTGTTTTCAGCCTGTCAAATAGTATGGATTCTTTCTTTAATGAGACCGCTTCATCGATAAAGATTCTTGATGATCCTGGAATTTCTTTCAACTGGGATGAGGGTGATGGTATCACTAAGAATGTTCAGCACTCTGATGATTTTAAGTATGGTGTTATTGCTGTGAATCCGCAGAAAAGTATTTTTGCTCCTGGTGAAGTCGCTGAATTCAGTATTACTGTATTGGATAATCTGGGTCATATGGTCTGTGATGCGAACCTGACGCTTGAAGTCATTGAGCCTAGTGGCAGATCAAGGATTCTTTCTACAAGGGATGGGTCGATCAAAGTATCTAGATTCTGTAATAAGCGCGGTCCGAATGAGCTTCCAGATTATCATGGAAGTTTTACTGTTGGTACTGAGGGTAATTATCACCTCGTCTTGAAGGCTGTATCATCAGATCATGAGATAATACATAAGACCCTTTTTTATGTCCGCAATGAATCCAGGTTTGAGGTAACCCGGGATGGTCCGACACGGATTTATCCAGTCCATGAGTATGTGATGTCACTTCAGCTCAAGGCTAATAAGGATTTTAATGGACTGGTTAGAGAGCGTGTCCCAGCTTCTTTTAACATCAGACAGCAGGAGGGTTTGGACACTTATGTCCAGAATGATTCGCGTATCTTGCAGTGGAATGTAAGCTTGAGGAAAGGCCAGGAGATAGAGTTAAGCTATGTCTTTGATGCCCCGGACATAAGCCCTAATAAATTTAAAATAGGGCCTTTATTTGTGGGTGGTTGGAGTGAGTATCGGAAATGGACGATTGCAGTGGATGCGCCAAGCGTATACAATGCAAATCCAACAACCAATAGCGGTGGGACAGCTGGGGCCACGTCGTATTCTAATGACGGTACTTATGATCAAGGCAAGTCTAATCAGTGGACTGCAGGATATGTGGGAGACTTTGATGTAACCAGTCAATCCGGATTTATCCTGAACGTATATGCTTGTTATGATGTTTATACTGGAAGTGCAGGTGATGATAGTGCATTCCTACAGTATTCTTTGGATGGTGGTGAAGGCTCGCCAGTAACTCTTGAAACGATAACTACAAACGTGAACTATGATAGTAATCCTGGGCAGGGCGGAACCACGAAATGCTATGATATAACCAGTGACAAGGACGGTTGGCATTGGAGTGACATATCGACTGTGAACCTGCATCTTTCCATGGCACAGAGTGGTAGTCCAGAATTATGGCTTTATTCAGACTGGCTTTATGTAAAGGTCGAGTATGATACAGAGTATCCAGGCATAAAGTTTGAGGATCCGACGCCAACCGACAACACACTACTTGACGTTGGGAACGTCTATGTGAATGTGTCGAGCACTGATAATACTGAGACTAATATGGTGATACTCGATTGGAACTATTCTACAGTGATGTGGATGCGTTTCAACAATCATTCTAGTGAAAGCGAGTCATTCATACGTGACTGGTCGACTTATGGGAACAATGGAACAACTGTTGGCGGCCCTCTGATCAGGGATGGGTATTGGGGTTGGGGACTTGAATTCAATGGCGACGACCATGTGAATGCTAGTGATCCTGATACTAATGCTCTTGACATGGGAACTGATGACTGGTCTATTGTCGGTTGGATAAAGACGACGATGACTACTCGAGGAGAGCTAGTTTCTAAAGACGCGGCATCAGGGACTGAATACAACACGTATATCGATCAGGGTTTGATATCCTGTGTTTTAAGATTTAATGATGGTTCACAATATGAAGACAAGGCGACTTCTAGCATTCTAGTCAACGATAGTGAGTGGCATCAGTTTGCATGTGTCTATGACAGAGATGATAGTGTGACACTATACATCGACTCTGACTTTGAGGTAGCAGACTCATCTTTAGCTGTATCTGATACAGCAGACATCTCGAATGCAGCCGACTTGTTCATTGGCAGGCGTGATGTGGCTGCCACACCATACTTCTTCGATGGTGTGATAGACGAGGTTGAAGTATACCGGAGAGCACTAGCACCAGGAGAGGTCAATGCCAGCTATAATGCAACAAGGCTACAGTACCAAAACTTATTCTCAAGCCTATATGATGGGACATACTCGTTCAGGGCTTATGGCCAGGATCTTGCTGGACAAGTGAATGCCACAGAATTAAGGGATGTGACAGTCGATTCAACAGAGCCCTGGGGAATCCATTTCCTTCCCGAGGCATTCTCGAACTTCAACTTTAATCTACTTGAGTTCCAAGTGAATGTCAGCGACAATAGGAACCTAGAGAATGTGACACTTCATATCTGGAATTCTACAGGCCACTTGTTAAACACGAATTATACTGCGATAAGTGGAGTGTATAATGAGACGAATTGGAGCTTTAACTTTGATCACAATGGCACTTTTTACTGGAGTGCAAAAATCTTTGATGAGCTTGGACTTTTTAACTGGACTGATGAGGGTAACTGGAGTCTAATAGTTGACATACCTTATCCTGGCATATTATTCGTTGATCCGACTCCAGCAAACAATGATATGTTAAGCAGTTCGACATTAACGATAAACGTATCTTCAAGTGATAATCTCGGTGATCACACAGTCTTTGTAGATAAGAATTATACGACTGTTTTCTGGTTGAGGTTGAATAATGAGACTGGTGAAAACGAGACGTTGGTGATAGATTGGAGTACTCATGGGAATAATGGGACGGTCCCTGAAGGCAATGCTTCTTTCACGTATGCTGGAAGATGGGGTGGTGGATATAAGTTTGATGGATTTGAGGATATGATAGATGCAGGAAATCATGAGAGTCTCTCTATCGGCGCGAGTGATTTCACACTGGAATTATGGTATAATCCCCTTAGCATGGTTGATAACAGTGATTCCGCAGACTTTTTAAGCAAGTGGGAGAATGGGGTGGGAGGTTATTCACTTTCATTAAACGATAGCAAGGCGATCCTATACTTGACTGATACAAGCAATTATCGTAGTTCTTGTGCTTTAGCATCTTCGACCTGGTCTCACCTGGCATTCGTAAAGACTGGGACAACATCCCTTGACGCATATGTGAATGGAGACTTGTGTAATGATGCTTTGATCGGAAGCATTCCAGCAGACATCGGCACAACGACAAACGACTTGTTGGTTGGTAAGGGATACTACTCTTCAACAGACACGAAGTATTTGAATGGAACACTTGATGAAATCAGGATACATAAGAGAGCTTTCCAACCGGAAGAAGTCAATGCAAGCTACAATGCAAGTCGAATCCAATATGAAAGCGAGTATACCAACCTATATGATGGAACATACAGTTTCCGAGCATACGGCCAGGATCTTGGGGGGAATGTGAACTCGACTGAAGAGCGTAATATCACGATCGATACGACGAATCCGAAGATTAAGTTCGTGGATCCGACTCCTTCAACAGGTACGACGACAAGTGCTACAAATATCATTGTCAATGTCTCGATAGTGGAAGAATATCTTTCGAGCTCGACTTATACCTGGGATGGGACTGAACAATTAATCTATAGTCAAGACTTGGTGTTGATGTTAAATCTTGATAATGTCTCTGCTTTGGGTGAGGATAATACTAATGTTGTGGATGTTTCTTTCTATGGGAATAATGGGACTATTGTGTCAGGTGCTAATTCAGATGCTGCAGGTAGGTTTAATGGGGCTTATTACTTTGATAACTATCAAGATGAGATCAATGTTGGAGCTAGTGATGTTTTAGCGGCATCCAATAATGTTGACATGACTTTTATGGCATGGTATCAGCGTGATGAGTCAGGTGACTTCTTGATATCACGGGGTACTGGATCTACTGACTATGAGTATGGTTTCTATTATCATGCGACTAACGGTTGGATGATTTATGGTGATAGCGATACGAGCGCGTCCTTTACAGGTTCTACCGTGGATACGGACTGGCATCACTTGACTATTGTTAGGTCTGGTACTGACTGGGATCTATTCACGGATGGAGAGTTTGTGGACTCAATAGTATTAACGGCAGGATCCGAGAATGTCGATACTGTTATAGGTGGTTTACAAGGCACGAGCTCATATAGTTGGGCTGGTATGATCGACGAGGTCCGTATCTGGAACAGGACTTTCACTGCAGCTGAAGTTGCTCAGCTATATATGATGAATCTTAACAAGTTCGATGTTAGGAACTGGAGTCTCTATGTGAACCAGAGTAGGAATGCGACAGCAGAGCTTGATGATGGACCCTATACTTATAGTTCTGGTGCTTGCGATAAGGTGGATAACTGCAATGCGACAGAGCAAAGAACCATCACAATAGATTCTACTGTGCCGTGGGGTTATCATGTTTCGCCTGGTATGGGTTTGAGTACGTCGACTTCTGCCGTGACTTTCCTGGTTAATGAGAGTGATAACCTGGGTTTGCGTAATGTGACCTTGCATATCTGGAATTCTACTGGAGACTTGATTCATACTAATAGTACGGATGTGGGAGGTGTGTTTAATGAGACGAGTTGGGAGTTTACTTTTAGTGAGAATGGTTGGTATAATTGGAGTGCTCAGATATTTGATTTAGCAGGCAATCATAATTGGACTGATGAGGGTAATTGGACTTTATCGATTGATACTGGTGTTCCTTGGGGTTATCATGTGTCGCCTTCTTGTGGTTTGTC
>CAYREE010000019.1:0-23489 GCA_964423225.1 uncultured archaeon
AACATCATTACCATCAAATAATTGCGCCCGTTCACCCACAACAGGACTACCATCAAGAAAACTCACAGTAACACTCAATGGATTAGGAATCGACATAGAAACAGAATTCGTCGGAACACTAAAAACATTCGACCAATAAAACTTACCAGCAATATACATACGAACCTTATGATCACCAACCTTTGTTGGAACTAAAACACAGCTACCACCACCATCAGTATCACAATTGTTATTCTGATAAACATCATTACCATCAAATAATTGCGCCCGTTCACCCACAACAGGACTACCATCAGTATAACTCGCAGAAAAGCTCACCGGATTAGGGATCGACATAGAAACTGAATTTATTGGAATATCAAAATCATTCGACCAAAACCAATTACCAATAGCCCTCAAACGAATCTTATGACTCCCAGTCGTCACAGGAGCCACAATACAACTACCAGCAACATCAGTAAGACAACTTACATCTTGATAAACAGTATTCCCATCATATAGATACGCACGCTCACCTACAACAGGAGTACCATCAATAAAACTCGCATCAAAATCAAGTGAATTTACTATTTCCATCTCAATAACAGGAGATGATGGAACATTAAAATCAGCACTCCAATATCGGACTCCATTAACAATAAGTGATAACTGAAATATTCCTGGAGAAGTTGGATCAATCGTGCAGATACCAGTATTATCTGTAACACAACTATCACCAGTATAGCTTCTACTGGTTGTGAATAACCAAACTTGCTGTCCCTGGATTGGAATATTTAAAGTATCTATGATTTTAACATCAAATGGACCAAAGGGTATAGTATCTGTAGTAGTCGTTGATACGGTAGTCAATGTAGTTGTAGATGGATCAGTAATATCAATATATTCTCCTACAACCGGTTTCTCACCATTAAAATCCTCGGTTACGGCTGAAATATTGCTTGCAGAGATTAGTATGAATAACATCGCTGTGAAAAATAATAGTGTGAACAATTTCATTAATTAGAATATGGAAATGATGCTTTTTGAATCAATTTTATTAAAAAAAAGAAGTATATAATCGGTTTATTCAAAATTTCCTGTCCAACAATAAGTGCATAGCTTCTCCCGGGGCAGTCCAATAGCAGAGATCATATCGTCTAGATGCTGGTATTTTAATGAAGTTGCATCAAGTTCTTCCCGGATTATCTCTATCATCTTGGTGTATTTTTCAGAATCGGGATCGAGGTATTCATCTATCTTATCGCCATCATCACCTAGTTTCCTTATCGCCTTCCTGGCTGCTAACTCTTCGATAGTCTTTGTTGATAGGTTGAACCTGCAGGGGAACATCAATGGTGGACATGCAACCCTAACATGTACTTCTTTAGCATCGCAGTTATACAATTTAACAAGAGTAAAGTTCTTCAATTGAGTTCCCCTAACGATAGAGTCTTCACAAAGGATTATCTTCTTATCTGTTATTATCGTCCGGTTCGGGATCAGCTTCATGAAAGCTATCTCGTCCCTCCTCTCCTGGGATGGTGGTATATAGCTTCGTCCATAGCCAGGAGTATATTTTACAAGCGGTCTACGATATGGAATTTTTGACTCGATCGCATAACCGATAGCGTGGGCAACCCCTGAGTCAGGAACACCAGCCACCAGGTCTGCCTTAACATTATTGCCTTTAGCAAGCGCTTTTCCACATCTTTCTCTGACTTCCTCAGAGTTTATTCCCTCGTAATTTGAAGTTGGGAATCCAGTGTATATCCACATAAACGAGCATATTTTAGTCTTTTTGCTTGGTTTGTTCTTCTGTTTTAACCCATCTTTTGATAGTAGAATTATCTCGTTAGGAGCAATGTATTTATTTATCCTGAAGCCTAGGTTGGGAAATGCACATGTCTCAGATGCGATAGCCCAGTTATCTTTTCCTTTGCCGATCACTAGGGGAAAACGACCATCCTTGTCTCTAGCAGCGTATATTCCATCATCGTTTAACAATAGGAGTGATACGGAACCGGTGATCTGTTTGAACATCTTCCCAATCCCATCTACTATAGATTCTCCCTTGTTTATCAGGGTTGCGACAAGTTCGGTAGGGTTTACACCACCATCAGAGAATTCAGCGAATGTCTCACCATTCTTTATCAAGTCCAAAGCCAACTCGTCTTTATTCTCAATCAATCCATTCGTACATAAAGCGAATGGACCGAACTTCGACTCGAATACTAGTGGTTGTTCATTGCTGTCGCTGATCACCCCTATCCCAGCAGATCCGTTGAATTCGTCAAGGCCCGAGAAGAATTTGGCTTTGAACTGACCTTGTGAAATGTTATGTATCTTTTTCTTTAATCCGCCTTTTTCTCTGGCTACTGCAATGCCCCCGTATTCGGAGCCTAGGTGCGAGTGATAGTCTACGCCTAGAAATAGTTTTTGACTTATGTCTTTTCCGCCAACAACACCGAATATCCCACTCATCTTAAAATAGAGTATCTTATTATGAGGTGTAGAATAAAAACCTAGATTTATTTATCATGCATAAGTATTTTTTCCCGGGCATGCTCCCCCATTCTGCTTTTGCTTAGGACATGCCTTGCATTTTTCCTGAAGTACTGCCTGTTTTCCTTCAGCATATTCGAGTGGTTTGGCGTTGGGGCAGACAAAGCCAGGATCATTTTTTCCAGTACATGTATGACTGTCTAGGGTTGTGGTGGAATATTCTGTTGGATTGGTTTTAACTTGTTCATCCTGTGATATCTCTACCGATCCAGTTACTATTGCATCTTGGTTGGAGGGTATGTTAATCCAGTTTATTGCCAGCGTAAAAAGCAGTATAATCACAACTGCGAATTTTCGAGCATTAATCCGTATCCTAGAGTTCATATCTAAGAGATAGGCTCTAGATAAATAAATAGAGGCTGGATCTTAGCTGATCATTGTTGATATCATGTTTCCTGTAAGGTGGGTTAGGATTATTACAATGACCGCGATAACTAGGTGTTCGGCTATTACGCCATAAGGTTTGTTTCCCTGTTCCTTTGCGATGATATAACTTACTATTGAAAGGACTGATAATCCCCAGACTATACTTATCAATAATGCTGTTGACAACTCGAATATAAGGACTGGTATTATGAACGATGTTGCAAACAGGAATTTTGAGAGAAAAGTAGCCATAGTCGAAATCCATATCTCCTTGGGTGTATGCTTATTCTCCGACTCTTCGGATATATGGATGCCTAGAGCGTCTGAAAACGCGTCTGCGATAGCAATGGTCAGTATTCCACCAAGGACTACCATCTTTGACCCTGTCCCAGAATTCAAGCCGACCATCAATCCCAGGGTTGTAATAACGCCTGATGTCAGACCGAAGCATAGTCCTGTTCGAAGCGATGATTCCATTCGGTTAAGATATGCTATAATAAGAATATAATATTACATCTAGGTTCTTTCGAGTACTTTTTCCAACAGCACTCTTTTTCCAACAAGATAGTCCATTCCCCGCATCTCATCCTTCAAGTCTGGGTGTCTTACCTGCCATATTTCAATATTCGTATCTGGAAATATCCTGGTCAATGCTTTATTGAACCTTGGCAATTCAGATCCACGATAATCGATTTTTATTCCTCCCACCGCCGGCCGGTCGGTTACGACGAAGTCATTGATGTCTGCTACGATAGTCTTTGCATCCGGACTGCCGTCGGCGAGGATCTCGGTTTCAAGCTCCTTTATCTTCATGGCCTCATCCATCTGTCCGGTTACTACTGGATTAATCTCCCTAAAATGGCCGGGAGCCGCGATTTTATCTTCGTTAGCTACTTCAGTAGATACTGTCTTTTCTTGAGTCATCGTCTAGTAGAATTATTGGAATTATCGTGTTTTATACTTAGTTTTTCCTAGTTTTTTACTGTATGACTATTAGTAAGACTGCGGGACAGCCGAGGATGGCAGGTTATGGCGATGATGTGGTTACAGGTGAAATGCCTGCAAACCTACTACAGCAGCTTCCAGCTAATTCTAGGGTGAGGCTAGAGGGTACTCCCTCCACAGACGAGTATCAGAGAGTCTTAAGTCCATCCGACCAGGATACTGTTATGAAGAAGCTGGCAGGCTATGGGATGAGAAAAGGCCCGAATCTTAAGAGATTCGAACAATCCGCAGAGATATTCAGTGAATATGGACGGCAAGGTGCCATCCCCGCAGTGATAATGTTGGCCAAATGCAGTGAGGAATATTATACAGTAAATACAGGTGGTGGAAAACCTAGGAGCGTTGTATCAAAACCCTATGATGATAAGGCTAAACGAATGATTAGGAAATTAAAAACATGTGTTGGGACGGAGGGAGTCAAGGAATGTATGGCAATCTATCAAAAGCTTGTGAATGATCCACATGAATTACATGATAATTATTGGGGATTAGTGCAGGAAGAAGGATTAACAAGGTATCTTGACACTGTTTTAACTGCTACTGACAAGGCTTTCTTCCATTTCAGAAGGCGATGGTCAGTAGCTAATGCTCCAATATAATGAATGCCTAGTCATTCTTCGAATATGAAGAGTTCTTCAATCGTTGTCTGCAATGCTTTTGCCACGTCATGAGCAAGTTTTAGGGAGGGATTGTATTTTCCTTTCTCAAGGAATACTATCGTCTCCCTGCGCACACAGACTTTCTTAGCCAGGTCTTCCTGGGTCAGGTCGTATCTTGCCCTGAATTCTTTTATCCTCGTCTTCATTGCGCGTCTCCCTTCCAGTTCGTGTATATGTAGCCTAGCACAAAGAATGCTGCCATACCCAATATACCTACGACGGCCACATGTCGAGGGATGAGTGGTGGCATACCATGTTCTTCAACACCCAATCCAGTATAGAACATTAAGGCGAGCATCCAGTAAAGTGACAGCGTATATGCTCTGGCTGTTGCCAGGGTCAATATCTTCTTGGATCTCTCATCCTCGTATGGATAACCGTTCTTTACGTCGATAAATCTTCGTTTTAAAAAAGGTATCATTAGGACCATGATTACGACTGCAATTCCCATTGGAAGCATAGCTCCCATATTCCCTCCGACCTGTATGCTAGTGTAAGCCCAGACAGATAATGCTAGAATACAAAAGATAGCAAACAACCCGCCGATGAAAACCTTTGATTTATCTTTTCCCATCATAAAACACCTCCTATGTTAACTATTTCAAACAAAATGTTAATTTTTTATAACACTATGTTAGAAATATACACCATATAGGTTTAAATAGATAGCGGTCAATCAATACCAGTTAAATCGGTCTGAAAATGCGATAAATAGCTTATTCTAGATATTATAAACCTCTCTTTCCCGATATTTAATATAATGATTGCTAGCCCACCTAAAGCTAGTCAGGGTGTTTTCCAGGATCATGGTGAATTCGGATTCGGCGCGGATGAGGTTCTATCCCACTTGGATGATGTTACGAGATCGTATTCATTGAAGGGTACTGGCAGATCCGGGAGATTATCCTTTAATGATCTACTAATGCCCCGTGGAACTAGATCGCCTAATGCAGGTGATTACGATAAATTGTTGGATGATGTCGGCAAGAATTGTGATTCCATGTCTTCCACGCAGTTTGGAAAATGTTGGCTAAGATTTATCTACGATTCTGACAATCCTGTCGTGGAACGACTGCGTATTGAACACATAATCCGTGACTCTCATGTCATAGATCTTGGTGGCGGAGCATTATTCAACAATATGTGGAGGGATGATAATAGGCTACCATCACGCCAAAGTTTCATTGGGAAGATGGGGATTAATCCCAGAGTGGCTGATGATATCGATTATACTTGTGTGGACAGATACTTGTTGATGGGTTCAGGTGAACGTATGACTGGCACCATGGATCCTTATGCGAGGATGCCAAGGGAAACACTTGAGCAATCAGTGAGATACAGTCAGGGCAAGGGCAGAGTAGTCCATGTTGACATGGATGATAAGACTTCCTATGTTCACGCAGATATGCTTGATTTCATTAGCAGGATGCGTGACGGATCTGAACAGGGTGGGAAAAAAATGGTTTTTGTCATGAACGGGATCACAGACCAGATCGTCGAAGACCATAAACTAGAAGGTTATGAAAGCAAACGACCATACCATGAAGGAGTTGCACGAGAAATATCCAGGGCATTGCCTTACGGCTCATATGTTATGGCAACAGCTTCCGAAGCATCGAAATACTTTGAGAAAAACGGGTTAGTACCAGTACAAATATTCAATCCAGGATCTGAAAGCTCAATGCCGAATGGAATATGGATGAAACCACTCAAATCGAGGATGCAATAGGACAGGTATTGATTAGGTAGATTATAATACAATTAGATTACTTATGCAGGCTGGACGATTACGTAGAGATGGGTATTTTTTATGGAAATCAATCATATAAGCGTTGCGTACATCTTGTTTCTGATTCGTGGACAAATCTTTGAATAGTTCTACAATTGATTTTTTTGTCTCCTCCTCTATTGACAAAAGTATCTCTTTCCTCAACAGATTATATCTAGCATATCCAAGTGGACTACCGTTTTTAGGATCTGATTTTCCATGATCTCCTAATCGTTCCATGATCTTAGATTCCACATTATTTAAACTCGTCTCATATGTAATCTGTATCTCCCACAATGAGATAACAAATGAGTCTACACCTCTAGGTAAATCTTCTGAATTAGAGGTTACATGATCGCCCATAGTAAGTATCAAACAATAAAAGGATAAATAATATGAAAAAAAACAAGCGTATATCAGCCTTATCTAAGCATAATTCATTGCTGAATAATGAACAATGGATTCTATGTCATTTATTTACCTTAATGCAGTAA
The DNA here is from genome assembly GCA_964423225.1 of uncultured archaeon. Lineage (GTDB taxonomy): Archaea > Altiarchaeota > Altiarchaeia > IMC4 > SCGC-AAA252-I15 > CAYREE01. The sequence continues at coordinate 6,834 of CAYREE010000019.1, forward strand.
GGCTTGTAGTAAGTGATCTGCGAGCAATGATGTTCTAGGATTTAAAGGAATTAATAAAAAATGGATGAATTTAAAAAATTAGGATTATCTGATGAGACAATCGATGTATTGATAAAAAAGGGTTTTACAGAACCTTCACCTATCCAAGAGAAAACAATCCCTATTCTTCTAAAGGGAGATCATGATGTCGTTGGACGAGCTAATACCGGTACGGGTAAAACAGCTTGTTTTGCACTACCCATCCTTGAAAACCTGGTGGAAAGCAAGAATGTTCAAGCATTGATTCTGACACCTACAAGAGAGCTTGCAGTCCAAGTTACAAATGAAATCAGATCCTTAAGCGGAGATAGAAGAGTAAGGGTCACAACAATCTATGGTGGAACCTCAATTAGAAATCAGATCAATGAATTAAGAAGGGGGATTGATATCGTGGTTGGAACTCCCGGTCGAGTAATGGATTTGATGGATAGGAAGGTGTTAGATATCAGTAATATATCATATGCGGTTTTGGACGAGGCTGATGAGATGCTCAACATGGGTTTTGTCGATGATATGAAAGAGATCCTCAAGCAAACAAACAGTGATAAAAAGATGCTTATGTTCTCGGCAACAATGCCTAAAGAGATTCTAAGGATCGCAGAGAGATTCATGCGAGAATATGAGATGATAACGGTCGAGGAAACGTCTCTTGCAGTTGACCTCGTCGATCAAGTTTATTTTGATATTAAGGGGAAGGATAGGTATGCAGCAATTAGAAGAATTGTTGTTGCTATGCCCGAATTTTACGGGATTATCTTCTGTAAAACAAAGATTGAGGTGGATGCATTAGCACACAAGCTGGTTGGAGATAATTATCCGGCTGCAGCACTTCACGGAGACATATCCCAGGCGCAGAGAGAGAATATTTTAAGGCAATTCAAGAATAAGAGGATAAAAATATTGATTGCAACTGATGTTGCGGCCAGGGGGATTGATGTTAACGATCTTACCGTTGTGATTAATCATTCTCTGCCTCAAACACCCGAACTCTACATACATCGGATTGGAAGGACTGGAAGGATGGGAAATCGGGGGAATGCTATCACATTTTTAATACCTTCTGAAAGGAGAGGATTAAAACCTATCGAAAGGCTGATCAATCAAAAAATACCGAAGGGTGAACTACCTACAATACAATCAACCATAAATTCTAAGAAAGAGCAGATCGAATCAGTTATCAGAGAACTATTGGAATCAAAAAAGTATAACGAATATACTGAAGTCGCGGAAAGACTAGTAAGAGGCAATAATCCTGAAAAAGTGATTGCCTGTGTACTTCAATACGCTTTCAAGAATGAATTGGATTCAGAAAGTTACAAGGATATTGAGACAATATCTGGGAAAGACAGGGCTGATGGCGGAGACAGGCGTTCGAGAAGGGGTAGAAAGGGTCGTGGCAGAGGTAGAGGCAGAAAACGGTATTCTGATAAGAGAAAAAGTTATGACAAGAAAAAAGGATCCAGTAAAAGAAATAAGTCTGATAGAGACTATTCAAATAAAAGAAAAGATTCTGTAAAAACCAGTGAGTCTAAGAGAAAGAGTAAATCTAGTGGAAATGAATCGGATAATAGAGGAAGTTCTGATGGAAAGGATACTCACTCAAACAACCAAAGCAAATATTTTAAACCAGGTAATAGACAAGAAAAACGCAGAAAATCAAAAAGAAGATAACTCCAACATACAAATAAAAAAAAAACATATTTTATATTTTACTTCACAATAGCTCATATGATTAGAAGAATTATTACTGCTTTTTTCATACTAATTATATTTACATCTTTAGCCCACGCCAGTAATGAGGCTAGCATGAAGGTTGCTAGACAGGTTGTATCAGAATTCGGTGAATCCTGGGGCTATAAGAGCGATAAGACGGGTAAAAGCTTTGAGACATATTCACAAGACCATTTTTTCTCAACAAAAAAGTTGAAAGGTGATGAGCCTAGCAGCGGTTATGGATCAGCAACATGGCTGCAGATAGTATACCGGCCAGACTTATCACGGAACCTCGAGAAAATTTTAAGGGGCGACAAGCAGGAAGGTCCATCAACCGTCTTGGATGAGAGAGTCAGACTCGAACATGAGGGGATGGGAGCTGGAAAACATGTGACAATAAGCAGACCATGGTATAACAATGAAAAATATGAGAATGACCACCTGGTTCACTTCCTTTATGGTGTAGAGTGCATTGATGATGGATTATTCATTACAGTCAGCATCAAGGATAGGCTGAAAAACAAGGCACCTAACCAGGAATATTACATGTCTGATGCGAAGAAGATTATAAGCCAGACACTCGTGAAGCTACGTAGTAAGGGCTTGTGTCCACCGATAAAAGGGGGTGTATCTGGCGGGGATGAAACGCTTGTCAACGACAAGGAACTATGGGATAGGGTTAAAGAGAAGTGCCGGTCGAAGAACCAGCACCCAGAATTAACTGAACAGGAATTTCTCGCCTATCTAAGACGTATGGAGACTGTGAATTCCGACATGGATTGGAGGAAGCTCATCGCAAAGATGCATGAGAGAGCATACCCACATGACACCAATAAAACGCTTCCTTGGCCCCTCGACGATGTATTATTATTCTTGCATGGGCCTGAAACGGACGGTTATCAGAATGTTTCTACACTCTGTTTCTTTGAGCCTAAGTTCGTTAATGGCAGGGATGGAAAACAGATTGATATCACGCATTCTTATGCGGGATTAAGGGGTGCTTTGAATAGGAGGGGCTGGCGTAGATGGTCTATGATACGGACTAATACTCATTGGGGTGATACATGGCAGGTGGCAACACACTTCGGAAGGAGAGTCCGTAGCCTATTCACCATACCAGCCGAAGATTTCGCACCTCCAAACCAAAGGCGAGGAGACGATGTGGGCATATGGATGACGAATTATTACAGCAAATCAGAGAATAAGGATAAACCACTATCACAAGCATACAGTGAATATTTCAATCGGCCACGAGACACAGGACTACTTAATAGGATATCCTCACAGGGATTAAATTCACTTTAATAAAATAAAATATTTTATTTATTTTTAATCAAGATTTATGGTTTTAGCCGATATTCATTTTTATGTTTTTATCATTAGTGTCGGTTAGAGTTCCTTTTCCATTGACTAGGGTTCCCTTCATGGTCGCTCCTTTATATTCGACTCGTTTTTCGTTAGTATATTTGTACCAGGTGTAGGTTATCGTCACTTCGAGGGTTTCTTCATTAATTTGTTTTTTGGTATATGATCCACCAGCCTCAAAATCATCAGCAACTTCATGGAATGTCCCATCTTTTTTCCATTCAATACTTGCTTTTTTCCCGCTTTTTACGATGGAGGTTTTTGTACCGTAAAGTAGTGTATGGGGGGGTGATGGTGATTTGTTAAGTGTTGTTTTCGGTGTATCGTTTGTTATTTCTTCACCTGTCTCCTCATCGAAAAACTTCATTTTCCCATCATCTGGATCATCCTCACTAGCCTGAGTTGTCTCTGTTGATTCGTCCGTCTTTTCAGATACAATATCACGATCCTCAGTACACCCACTGAAAAACACAAGAAGTATGATAAAAAATATTAATTTTTTCATTTCTAATCCAGTTTATATGACCAATACCTTAAATAAATGAAGACGATTAGATATTCTAGAGATAGAAGATGGCTGAAGTGGACGAGATACTATATGAAAAGCTAAGAAGTTGGAGGCAATCTATAGCAAGGGAGAAAAACTATGAAGTTTACATGGTGTTACAAAATAAAGCATTAGAAGAAATAGCTGAGAAAAAACCATCAAGCGAAACTCAACTGCTTTCAATCAAGGGAGTCGGACCAAGAAAGATTGAATTATATGGAGAAGATCTACTGAACATCATTACTGAACATGTGAAAAACCCTTCGGCATCACCTAAAACTAAGGGTAAAAAAAATATGCTTGAGGCAAAGGTATTGAGAGTCCGGCTTGCAGGGGAAAAATCCAATGATCCATTCCAGTCAATATGGCTTGAGAATGAGAGGGGATCATTCGTACTGCTTTTGCTTGGAGAAAACATCAACAGATTCAAAAAAGACGACAGACTACTAATCAAAGGATATACGATTACTCGAACAGGACCCCCAGCATTTATGAAACTACTAAAAAACGGTGAAATTGATTTAATAAAAACCATAGAATCTAAAAGCAGCTTTGACATAACATATGTAGAATACTCTGACGAAGAAATCTCCAGTCTTTTCACGCAAAAAAACTCCAGGATAGTCAAACACGGAAAGTTAAACTATATACGCTTAAAAGGGCTGGTAACCATGCCTAAAAGCGAAACAGATATAAGATACACGATATACCTTCTCAAACAAGAAGGATCATATATCCTGCAGGTTTCAAATGGATTCAAAAAGCATCATTTCAAATCATCCAGGCTAGAAAACCTTGAGAAAGTCGCAGAAGACGAAGACCAATTATACGAGATAATCCACCAGACTATCCATAGTCAAATCAGAGGGGGTATGAAGCTAACCAAGGATTGAAACTGGGAAAAATGTCCTTGTTTTTATTTAATCCATTTTAGGATTTTGGTTTCTCTTGGTTTTGATTCTGGTTCTTCTGCTGGATAACCGAATATTAATGGGGCTACTAGCTCATGGTTTTCAGGGACACCGATTTCTGTAAGAGTCTCTGGACTCATGTTTAGAAATGATGCGAATCCTATGAAACAAGACCCTAATCCAAGATCATACGCCTTAAGGAACATGTTTTGCGCGAGTAATCCACTATCAAGTAGATTCACGTCACGCATCATAGGCTCTTTCTTCTCGATTAATACGAGTATCAATAGCGGCGCACCATAGAATATCACATCATCCTCAGTACTCATCCGTTCTTTAAATGCTGACGCCCATTCCTGCTGTAAAACAAGCTCCTTAGTCTTATCAGACAATTTATTGATCGTCTCCCTATCCTGGATCACTATAAACCTCCAAGGTTGATAATTCATCCCGGAAGGTGCGCAAACACCTGCATCCAATAACTCATCAACCAACTCTTTAGATAACGGCTCATCCTTATAAACCCTTATACTTCTCCTACCCGTAACACAAACATCAAAATCCATTAAAAACACACCTGTATGGATAAAATATAACATATCCAATAATAAACAAAGAGAAAAAAAACTTGGGCCTGATAAGACGCGAAACACCTTTTAGGATTTCTTTAACTTGAAAGTCAAATGTTTCCAACGGTGAACAATGATGCCTGTTGTAAAGATTGACATATTAAGTGGAAAAACGAAGGAACAGAAGCAGAAGATGGTTGAGGGTGTTACGGCCGCCATAAACGAGGCCACAGGCGTAACTCCTGAAAAGATTTGGATAATCATAAACGATGTGGAAGCCGAAAACTGGGCGAACAATGGGAAATTAAAAACAAATCAGTGAAGCGGAGTATGGGCCCGGATGATGATTCTAAGTCACATATACTTGTTTTGAGTAAATGGGGATAGATTTTATGTTTGGTTTGGGTGTAATGCCGATTTCACTTAGAAAGTTATCTTTGCCGTATTCATCAATTAGGTTTGAGAGTCGTTGTCTTGGTTTAGCATTCTCTTTGAAGAAGTGCACAACCTTTGGTATGAGTTCTAATGCCTCATCCTCAGAGAAGATATTGTCTAGTTTAAATCCTATGCGAGTATCACGCCCTCCACGTCCACCAAGATATATTACATATCCGATTTTCTGTTGTCCATCAACTAAGCCTACTGCTCCATGCAATCCTATTTCAGAGCATTGTGCACGAGTGCAAGCGTTAGGGCATCCAGAGACAACAATCTTAAATTTATGGGGTAAGTCCATCCCAGTCAAAATACCTACTTCTTGTTCAAGCCGTCTTGAAAACTCGAAGGTGTTAACCAATCCCCGTTTACACCAGTTATTGCCAGGACATGAAGTCGTAGCACGTAGACGTGGACCGGAATTTCCGACATTAATACCATGGTCAGATAATATCGCTTCTATCTCTGATATTTTCTCATAGGGGATAAACGGTATCTCTATGCCTTGACGAGTTGTCATATGGAGTATGTCCCGGCCATATTCTTTTGCGATTTTACCCAATATCGTCAATTGTTCCCCTGTATAGTTACCAGCAATTTTACGTGTTCGCAGAGTAAATATACCCTCTGTTCTTGATCTTAAAAATCCTCTCTTCTTAGTAGCATCATAGTCCAGTTTGCTATAGTCAACCGCCATTACTGCCTACCTCCAATTTATTAAAGGCTTTTGTTATTGATTTTTTAGTGTGTTCAATGTTTTTTTTATTGTGTACATGGGATACAAAGTTTACCTCATATGGAGAAGGAGAAAAAACCACTCCCTGAGCGAGCAATTCCTTGTAAAAAACTTCAAACAAATGAGTATTTGTAAACTTGATTGAAAACATTGATTTAAACCTGTTTACTTCGACCTTAACCCGTGATTTATCTGCTTTATCCAAGATGTGATTAACAATTTCGGATGAATATTCACTGCTACGAACATATCCTATAGGATTTTTTTGTAATTCCTCTAATGTTGCTATACCTGCAGTCATAACCAAACCGTTGCCTGCAAAGGTAGAGGCTTGATAAACATCGCCCAGGGGGGATAATTGTCTCATAATATGTGCCTTTGCAGCATATGCGCCTATTGGTAGTCCTCCGCCGATGATCTTTCCCAATACAATGAAGTCGGGGATGATTTTCACAAGTGATGAGAAAGAGCCCCAGTGAAAGCGAAAACCTGTTATTACTTCATCGAAGATTAGTAATGAACCGTTCTTTTTTGTCAGTTGTCTAGCATGTTTTAAGAATTTTTTATCAAATGGGACCACCCCATAGTTTCCTCCTACCGGCTCTATAATTACTGCTGCAATCCTGTCAGCGTATTTATTAAAAACCTTATCCAGAATTGATGTATTACCATAGGGGATACTAACAGTGTTTTTTGTGCTTGCCTTTGGTACTCCCTTGCTACTGGGGATATTAAACGAAGCTAGTCCAGATCCGCCCTTTACAAGTAGATAGTCAGCATGCCCGTGGTAAGCATGGTCACATTTAACTATAATATCTCGCCTTGTGTATCCTCGGGATAATCTTATCGCCCCCATCACAGCTTCAGTCCCGGAATTGACAAACCTTATTTTATCAATAAAGGGTATTGCCAATTTTATTAGTTCAGCTAATATAATCTCGTCCTTATGGGTTAGTCCAAAAGTCCAACCCTGAGGCAATTTATTTTTTATTGATTTGCAGACTTGTGGAGGAGAATGCCCTAATATGTTGGCGCCAAAAGACATGATGTAATCGATGAGTTTATTGCCATCGACATCGAATAGGTATTGTCCCTTACCCCCACTGATCAGTAAAGGATCCTTGTTGACATTCTTAAGGGATCTCACAGGGCTATTTACACCACCTGTTAATGCGTTAAACGCTCGTCTTGTAAGTTTTTCATCCATTATTATCTGCCCTCCATCTAGCTAGATCCTTGGCATGATATGTGATTATCCAGTCAGCCCCAGCACGTTTAATTGCGCTTAATAATTCATGGACAATATCCTGTTCATCCCATGCTCCTGATAGAACACCCTGTTTAACCATAGAGTATTCTCCGCTGACATTGTAGGCTGTTAGAGGCACATTAGTCTGGGATTGTATTCTCTGGATAATATCCAGATAACACAATGATGGTTTAACCATGACAGAATCTGCACATTCTAAAATATCATTTTTAACCGCAGACAAAGCACGGGCTGGATGGTTGTAGTCTAACTGATAGCAGGATCTATCTCCAAAAACAGGACTGCTTCCCATAGCCTCTCTGAAAGGACTATAGAAAAACGAACAGAATTTCGCAGAATACCCCAAGATTCTGACATTCTCATATCCATTTGCATCAAGTGTTTGGCGGATTGCCCCTACCTGGCCTTCCATCATTGCAGAAGGGCATACCCAGTTTGCTCCGGCTTCAACATGAGACAATGCCATCTGCGATAATGTGTAGAGTGTCTTTTCCCTATCGGCTTGCCTGCCATCATCCTGTAATAATGCACAGTGTCCATGGTCTGTGTAAGCACAGATGCAGATATCAGTCAAGATGTCTATATCCCTGCTGATTTTCCTGATGGTTTTAACAGCGTAAGAGACAATATTATCCTCTCCCGCTGATTTACCCTCAGAGTCTTTAGAGGACGGGATCCCGAACAACAATATCCTTTTAATTCCAAGCTGCAATAGCACATCAATTTCTGATGATAAGTTATTTAGTGATAATCGTGAGATTCCCGGCATTGTTTCTATGGGTTCATCCTCAGTTATCCCTTCCTTAATAAATATTGGATAAATCACTTCATCTAGGTTAATGAAAGACCAGTCAATTTGTCTCTTCTCAGTTAATCGCATGATTTATCACCTCACCTACAAGCAACACAGCAGGTGCCTTGACATTAGAATTAATAGTGATTTCCTCGATTGTTCCTATTGTACCAAAGATCATTCTGGATTCTGGTAGCGTAGTCCTTTCAATGAACATGCAGGGAGTGTCATCAGCTCTTCCTCTTTTGCGGAGAGCCTTGATGATATTCTTAATGTTTTTCACACCCATCAGGTATACCAGGGTTTTACAATCCGGGGCTTCGATTTCCGCTTCTGGGTCTTTGAGCCTTCCAGTGACTATCCCCAAAGAAGTGTACTTATTTTTTATTGTCAAGGGTATTCCAACACTTTCAGGGCCTGCAATAGCAGATGTGACACCGGGTATTACCTCATATTCTATTTCATTTTCTTTCAGATGCCTTGCCTCTTCGATGCCTCTGCTAAAGATGAATGGATCCCCTCCCTTTAACCTGACTATAAAATCATGCTTTTTTGACATATTCACTAATAGATCATTGATTTCATCCTGCTCCAAAAGGTGAATACCATCCGATTTTCCAACGCAAATCTTTTCACATTCCGGTTTGCAATAGTCCAACAACCGTATATTAGACAAGAAATCATACAAAACACAATCCGCATTCCTGAGCGCATTGTATCCCTTAAGGGTAATCAGTTCAATATCCCCTGGTCCCGCTCCTACGATAAATACTCTTCCAGACATTTTAAGCGCCTCCAAAAATATTTAATAGGTCGGTTCTATCCCGCCTTATCTGTACAGCCAGCCTTCCCTGTAAAGGATCCGGGGAGATAATATCCAATGGCAAAACATCTGATATGCGATCTGTGAGGCCTAGGCGAATTAAGGCGGCATGTGCTATTACTATCGCGTCGTAATCTCCATTATCCAGTTGTTCGAGTCTTTCATCTATGTTACCTCTTATGTCTTTTACAACAAGGTCTCTCCGATAGTCTACAATAGCTTCTGCCCGCCTATGGCTACTAGTCCCTACTATGCTCGTAGCAGGCAGTGTTCTTAGGCTGTAATTTTTTCGGTATACGATGCAATCAAATGGGCTGATAGAGGGGGTTATGTTAGCAGTGATCAAATCATCTGGTAGGTCATCTTCCAAGTCTTTTGCACTATGTATCGCTATGTCAATTTCACCCTCCATAAGTTTTTCCTCGATCTCTCTTGTAAAAAAATCCGGGTCTGAAACCTGAGTCAGTGGCGTGGACTTGTCCTTATCGCCCCGTGTAATTATTTTTTCGACTTTGAAATTGTAGTTAGGATATTGTTTTTGGAATTCTTCGGTTTGTTTTAATGCAAGAGCACTGCCTCTTGTACCTATTTTAAATGTTTCGCCTTCACCGTTGCCAGTTAGTGTGTTAAGCAGGAATGATATGTCCGCTACACATGATTCTCGGATTTCACGGGATGAATCACGATATGGTTTGAAAAATTCATCCATAGAATCAAGATCGTAATAATCAATACCCAACTTTGAAGACGATTTTGTGTCAACATCTCTTGGAATGGATAAATCAAATATTGTTAGTCTCTTGTCCCTTTTTTCCAAGATAGTTGATAGGCGCTTATTGTTAAGAATCCTAGAGGGGGCTGAAGTCGCGCAAACCAAAAAGTCAGCATCTAAGAGTATGTCTTCCAACTCGTTTAGTGTATGTGCTTTTCCATTTGATTTCTTGGCTAATCTTTGAGCTTTGCTTATTTTTTTCTGTGATATAAAATGCGGTTCTATGTTACCATATTCCAGGTTGGCGAATAATTCTGCTACTTTCCCAGTCCCCAATATGAAAACTGAGGAGGCTCCGTCAGGTTCTTCTTTTTTTGAAATAACCTCCTGGACAATATCTGCAATAGTGATATTAACGTTTGGGAACCCATAGAATTTGCGGATTTCCTGGGCTGTTGAGAGGCTTTTCTCAACTAAATTCTTCAAGGAATTATTGATACCTTCAAACTGGTCCTTCCACAGAACAAGTTGAGCCAAGATTTGCTGTTCTGCAAAAAGCTGGGAATTCAGACCGCTGGCCAACAGACAAAGATGTTGGAATACATTGGAGGTCCCGGATAAAAAATATCCGTAATCTTTAAAGAGGGGGAATTCTTCCAGGATTGATTTTCGATTTTTATTTGCATGGTCAACATCTTTTGCTTGCCCGTATATTTCAATTCTGTTACAAGTCGTCAATAGTTCACAGCACATGTCTTTTTCTAAAAGGAAGTCTTTAACCTCCCTTTTCTTTAACAATATCTCTTCGCGGACATCAATTGACGCTGTCTTGAAATCAACGCCCAGACAGAAAAAAAGACTGCTTTTATCCAATGACAAGTATGTTTCAGACATATTTCTGTAAAAAACGGATTTTCTCACGTTTTCTCCCTGAGAATCAATGGCAACAGTCATGCCTATTGATCGGGTTATTGCAGGGGAGATAAAATCGCAATTATTCTTATCATCAGCTACGTTCACTAATATCCTTCTTTTTCGGGCATGTTTTAGGACTTCTTGGTTTATTTTAGGATCGTTTGTACATGCATATACCAGGAAAAAACCCGCATCAAGGATATCCGGGATAAATACTCCTTTTATGGCTGATATTCCAAGGTCGAATAATTCTTTCTTTATTTCTGGTGCAAAAACTGTGATGTTTCTTGTGAATTTTACCAAGGTTTTTATCTTATGCAGAGCTACATTCCCGCCCCCTACAACCAGGATGGGCTTATCCTTTATGTTTATAGATATTGGTAAAAACATTGTTCTCTCTTTAGATGTAATATTCAACAGGGATTATCTCATTTTTTTCTAAAAACCTGGATATTTCCTTGACTGCCTTATTTGGGTCTTCATGCGCATTAAGAAACATGTCTGGTTTAAATTTATTGAACTGTTTTTCGCCTACTTGGATGACCATGATCTCGTTTGGCTGATTAAGGAGGGACAGATTTTCAATATCATAGTCGTCTAGATCATGGATTGCTGTGATAAATAATTGTCCTGCTTCGGTCATGATACGAGCTAACTCTCCCAAGTGCCTTAGAAAATCATCTCTGCTTTCAAGGCCTTTAGATACATCAGAGTCTAGGCCATGTAATACGCTTGAGAGGCCAAGGTAGAACACTTTTTTCCCTTGGCGAAATAGGTAGTGTTCTAGTTCTTTTGCAATGGGGCGTTTCCCAGAATTGGGGAGTCCGCATAGTACGATAAATTTGGATTTGTGTTTGAATACTTGATTTCGATTGTCTGGGGTTATCAGGCCGCGATCCCACACTGCTTCCCTTTGTTGTATGTGTCTTTCTAGTAATGAAGTTTCTGTTTGGATAGCTTCTAGAATTATTCCGCCTCCTGCAATCTCATAATTATCCACGATAACAAAACGTCCCATTCCTTTAATATCTTGTGCCAAATCGAATGCAAATGGTTTGACTGTCTCAAATACCGCTTCTGCGACGTCGTGGCGGTCTACTTGCTCTTTGTTTTGTATGGTATTTAGTTCTGATGCGTCGACGATCTTGTTTATCTCAACAAGTTTTACGCTTAATCGTGCTGTTGCAATCTTTAGTTTGTATTTTTTATTTTTTATCAATGGTGTTCTTCCCATCCAGAGGATGTTTGCTTTGAACCTGGAGCTAACATTGGGCGGGGTATCATGTTTTTTTACCATTACTTCTCCAGGGCGGATGTATACCTGGGGCTCAATTGTAAAACCTATTGCTTCATATGTATGAGCCACTGGATCAGTAGGGGCATTGAATCGCTCGATATTTTTTATGCGGCTTTCTTTTTCCGAGGGTAAAAATATGATATTGTCTCCGACTTTTATGCTTCCTGATTTTACTGTTCCCGAAAATATTCGTCGGTCATCGTCTTCTTCTGTAAACCGGTATATGTCTTGTATAGGAAATCGAAATGGTTTTTGTTCTAGGTCCTTTTCCTTTGAGAATGCGTCAAGTTGCTCTAAAACCGTATTACCTTCATACCAGGGCATATTAGTTGATTTTTCTACTATTATGTCTCCTTCACGCGCGCTTATCGGGATAAATGACGCGGGGTGAACGTTAATTGACTTTAAAAAGTCAGTATATTCACTCACTATATTTTTGAAATAATGTTCACTATAGCCAACCAAGTCCATTTTATTCACTAATATACTAATCTGACTGATGCCAAGCAGGGATAGTAGATATCCGTGACGTTTGGAATTTTCTTGGATGCCCTCGTTTGCGTCAATCACAAGTAGTGCTGCTTCTGCATGCGCTGCGCCCGTCACCATATTTTTTAAGAATTCTATGTGTCCTGGGGCGTCGAATATGATGTAGTTTCGCTTATCTGTTTTAAAAAAGGATCTTGCACTATCGATGGTTATCCCCTGAGATTGTTCATCTTTTAATGCATCCAGTAAAAACGCATATTCAAATGGTTTTGAGTTGTTCGCGCACTTTTTTTTGACTTGATCTAGTTTTCCCTCTGGCAGTGAATTTGTGTTAGCGTAGAGTCTGCCTATGACAGTGCTTTTTCCGTGGTCAACGTGCCCGACAATAACGATCGTCATCTGTTCTTTTGAATTCTTCATTTTTTTACTCATATCTTCTCTTTTCACATGTATCCTCCACATCTTAGGGTCTCCAATCCGCCGCCATCTTCCTTATCCTGTGCCCTTCCAGACCTTTCAGATATATCTGCGAATTTCCCGTTTCTTAGTTCTTCGATGATGTCTTCAATGCTTCTGGCATTGGATTCAACAGGCCCTGTGCAGGGGGCGCATCCAATTGACCGATAGCGGTTTCCATCACCCTGATCGAGATAAAGTGGGATTATTGGGATTTTTTCTCTATGGATGTACTCCCAGATGTTTAGTTCGGTCCAGTCCAATAGCGGGTGGATTCGGATGTGGGTTCCGGGTGCGAAGTCCGTCTTGTATTGATTCCACATTTCGGGAGGTTGTTCCCCAACATCCCAGTCGCTTTCCTTGTCTCTAGGGGAGAAGTATCTCTCCTTGGAACGTGATCCTTCCTCATCCGCTCGCACACCCACTATCACTCCAGTATATGCTTCTGTATTTTCATCGACTAGGTATTTGTCCTTCTTGTGGTCAAACCTGTAGCGTGGCCATTCTCCTGAAATTGTGTGGCGCAGGGCTTCGCTTTTAAGTTTTTTACAGCAGGTGATCCTGTCAACATTACCATCGGGGAATGTCTGTTTTTTTTCTAGAGCTACCTTGTTTTCTCCATAGATGATATTAAGTTTCCACTCTCTTGCGATGTTATCCCTGTATTTTATCATTTCAGGGATTTTGAAATGCGTGTCGATATGAACCAGTGGCATTGGGACATGTCCAAAGAATGCTTTTCTGGCTAGCCATAGCAATACTGTGCTGTCTTTTCCAATAGACCAAAGCATTGCCAGGTTTTTAAATTCCCGGTATGCTTCCCGCAATATGTAGACGCTGTTTGCCTCTAGTTTACTAAGTTCGTCCATCTTTTAACCCATATCATTTGTTAGGATCTTCTTTTATGAAGACCGCATTCTTTATGCTCCGGTGATTCCCACCACCATCTTCCCGCTCTAGCGTCCTCGCCCGCTCTAATGGTTCGAGTGCAAGGTACACAACCCATACTAATGTATCCCTCATTGTGCAAAGGATTTATTGGAGTCTGGTTTGAGTTTATGTAGTCCCAGACTTGTTCATCTGTCCAGTCGATGAGGGGATTTAGCTTTACTAAGTTGAAGTTCTCATCCCATTCTATGTTCTTTAGGTCATCCCGGGTGACTGATTGCTCTCGTCTAAGACCGCATATCCAGGCAGTTACAGTGGATAGTTTGCGTTTTAAGGGTTTGACCTTTCGTAAGTAGCAGCAGTTTTTTCTTTTTTCTATACTTTCATAAAAAGAGTTTAGACCTTGCTTGCTTGTTAATCCTTCAATATCCTGTTGGTTTGGGAATAATACTTCATATTTAAAATCGAATTTTTCCATTGTCTGATCCATTAGGGTGTATGTTTGCTGATGTAGCCGGCCTGTGTCAATTGTGAATATTGAGACATCTTTGTTGATTTGCCTTAGCATTTGTGTAAGGATCTGATCTTCAATACCCATGCTTGAGGCAAATGTGATGTTTTTAGCCCCAAATCTAATGATCGCCCATTTTATAATTTCTATAGAGGAATATCCTTCCACGATCGTTTGAAGCTCCTTAACGTCTTTTTTTTCCATTTTTAGACACAAACCACAATTATTAATTAAATCTATGGATATACTAGACATTCAGTGTATATAAATTGACAGTATTTTTAGAAAGTGAGGGAGTTTATTTTCTTTAGATGTGGTATACTAATTCGTTTTTTTTGTTTTCAAACGATTTCATTTTTTTAACTAGATCGCTTAATCGTATTGATTCTAGTTTAGCGGCCATGGTTTTTCCAAGGTCCTGCCATACGTCTCTCATAACGCAAATGGCAGTCATCTCACATGAGTCCTTATCTGAGACGCAATGGACAAAGTTAAAATCCTCATCTAGAGCCAACATTACTTCCTTTAAGTTGATTTCTTTAGGATTCCGGGCCAGAACATATCCTCCATTGACTCCCCTAAATGAATGGATGAGTCCCGCAGACTTCAAGGGGACAATAATCTGACTGATATACTTTTCTGAGATTCTTTCTTGTTTTCCAATGTTTTGCAGAGACAATGGTTTCCCAGCATTATAATGATATGCTATCCGGATAATAATCCTAAAACCATACCTGATACGCGTAGATAATTTCATACCAACCATACCATATTAACATTAAAATCTATAAAAATACTAGAGATTCAGAGCTCCTGTAATCATGCAAAAAAGATTTTAGGCCAAGATGAGACGCTCAGAACAGCTTATGCTGTTCTGGTGCACTGGAAAGCTTCGCTTTCCATGTGTTCGAACTCACGACCTTTCTTGGCAGTTTCGCTTAATTCATTCAAATTATTTGATTTTATATCGAGGTCTTCATATCTTTTAATTGTGAGGCATTACCTTGAAACCAAGAGTGGAAAAAGGATAAATATTCCAGACTTAAAGATAGATCTTAAGGACTTGACAGTAACTTCTGATGTCCTTCCCCCACTAAAGGTCACTGACATTGCTCCAAAGAAAGTTGAAGCGGATACTGTGCTAGGAAGGAGTCTTAGGATTATGAAAGTAGACGGTGATAATCAGTTCTTTTATGATATTAAAAACGATTTGACACCTGATCAGATGTATACTCTTGATCAGATCGATAGTGGAAGAGAAAATATCACCGGAGTCCTTAGTATCCTTCCTACCATTGACCAGACGCCTGATGAAGCTGAGAGGGCTCAAGCAGACCTTCGTGGTGGCGGAGTAGCCCTGGTAAAAAGCCTGTGCACCGCAAAAACCTGGGATCAGGTTATCTCAAGGGTTGACAGGTTTCTCGAACCTGATGAGGGAGACGGAAGCCTTGGAGTCTATAGGTATCTTGTATACCAGCAGGTCCAGAAGATGCAAGACAGGATTGACCCACGCCTAGACACTGGATTGTTAAAATTCATTGAGAGAAGATTGCATAGCCCCGGATATGAAAAAAAGGATTAAAAACTGGTAAATCCACCCAACTCCAAGATATTTTCCCCCTTAAAATAATAGCAAATCAATCTCTTCTTTCTCAACTATAGAGGGGTATGGGCCTGATGAGACACTCAATAGAGCTCTACTCTATTGGTGCGCCAAATGCCAAATGCATTTGAGCGTTCGAACTCACGACCTTTTCCATCACTCATTTAAAATACCACTATTATATGACCTAGTTTTATTATTGATTGTTAAAGAATTTTTTAAATGAATATGGAAATTGATTTAAGAAACCCTCTAGCTCAACAAAGATACATCAAGGCCTTATTGAGGGATAATATTATACGGGACACTGGAGTTTTTTCAATCTCACCTGTTGAGGGTGGATTACTAAATTATGTTTATAGAGTAAGAGGGCAGGCGTCTAATTTTTATTTGAAGCAAGCATTAGGAAAGCCAGAATGCATGGGGAGATCTCAATTTATTGGTGATGACTTGGCGGGCATATCACCTAGTCGTCTGAAGTTTGAAAGGAATTTTATAAACCTTATCAATTCATCGATGATTGAATTTGCCCAAGAAATCTTACTGGCAAATGTATTTTGATATGATGTTGATAACCATATTTT
>CAYREE010000020.1:0-6600 GCA_964423225.1 uncultured archaeon
AAGGGGATTCTGCTTCTGTAAGTGTTGCAATAGCAGTCATATCAGCTCTTGAGTCAGTCGAAGTAAGACAGGATACAGCGATGACAGGATCATTGACTGTACGCGGTGAAGTATTGCCTGTTGGCGGAGTCACCCATAAGATCGAGGCTGCTATCGAAGCCGGGTTGAAACAAGTAATCATACCTAAAAGCAATGTTGCAGACGTATTACTCGAAAAGAAATACGAGGGCAAGATAAAGATCATACCCGCCAAGACAATCGTTGATGTTTTAAAGCATTCACTTCATAAAGGCGATGTGATAGTCAAAAAGATGGAGAAACTGATTGACTAGCTTTATACACTTATTCTGCCTATAATTAATATGTCTTCAGGCCTTTTAGATCCGGATAGGAATAAATACTATAAAATCCTGCTTTTATCCTTATTCTTCATTTCCTTGACGCTTTATATCTATGATTCAGGTCTGGGCGAGCCTGTTGGAAGGTTTTCTGGCGAGAAGGGAGTTATTAATGTTGTATCTAATCCTCCTGGTGCTTGGATTTATGTTAATAGTCGTGGTAATCAGAAGGGTAGGACTCCCAAGGAATTCAAGATTTCGCCAGGTAGCTATAAGATCATACTGCATCGGGCTGGTTATCAACCTTGGAACTCAGAAGTTACTGTATCTTCTGGACAGACCCTAAAAATCGATGCCAATCTTAGATACCTGGGTGGGGCTCCACGTTATAAGCCCACAACAACTACAGTTGCATCTACATCAACTAGCACAACGACTACATCCACACTTATTTCAACTACTGTGACAACAGTAATAACTGTTACGACACAGACTACTCAAACCACAACAACAATTTTTAATCCTGATATATCTGGGGGCGATATTGTATTGGCTTCCGATGAGGTCGTGGAAGAATATTCTACTGCATTATCAACTAATCTACAGACCGAGTTTAACGGCCTGACAAAGCTAAAGAAGGCTGAAGTCGTTGGGCAAGTCGAGCAGATAAAACTAGCGATCAAGAAAATAGATGCTAAATGGGATGCAAGTCTAAATAAGATTTCAATACTTTCATCTGATGAAAAGAAGAAGTTGATGGGTCTACAACCACCCTCTGATAAGGAAATAGAAAAGATCGAGGAAGTAGCTGAGATTATTGTAAAAGAAGATTCTTCAAAAGCTTTAAGCGCTGTAGCGTTTGCTGATGGACCGGGTTCCGTCATGCTTGCAGGTGGTTCGGGTAGGGCAGGATCATCATCTTCAGGCGGGAATATGATGCCGCCAGCATTCGACTGGAGGGCTAGACACGGTGAAAACTATGTCACACCCGTAAAAGACCAGGCAAGTTGTGGCAGCTGCTGGACTTTTGCGGCATTAGCATCTTTTGAAACCGCGATAAACGCATATTATAATGATCCTGATATTGATATAGACCTTTCAGAACAAGACTTGATTTCCTGTTATAAGCCAAATGGTTGTTGTGGTGGATCAATATCAGATATTACAAATTTGTTTACAACGCTTTTTGACAATCCTGGTGTCACACAAGAAAGTTGTCTTAGCTATCAAGCATGCGATAATAATCAGGATGATTGTAGTGTTTTAAGTTCTGGAGACGGTGATTCATGCTCGCATCAAGTATCATGTAATAGTAAATGTGCTAACTGGGAGAACCAAGCATGGAAGACTCAGGGTTATTATATGGCAAACCTGACAAAAGCATCTCTAAAGGATGCGATAATGATGTATGGTCCAATCGAAGTAGGTATGGCTGTATTTAGCGACTTCTTGACGTATTCAAGTGGAATATATTCCTATACTGGGGGAAATCTAGAAGGATATCATGCCGTCACAATGGTTGGATGGGGCAAGCAAGGCGATACAGAATATTGGATAGTTAAGAACAGTTGGGGACCAAGTTGGGGCGAAGACGGCTTTTTTAGGATAAAGATGGGCGATTCAATGATCGATTCCTGGTTCTCATATGCTGTAATCCATCCATTGCCTGGGTTTGGCGATGCGCCTGAAGTAATATGTTCTGACAATGATGAAGATGGTTATTGCAATTGGGGTATTGGGCCAAAACCTGATAATTGCCCGTCTTGTGGAGATGTCCCCGACTTTGATGATACTACAGCCGGGACTTGGGAAGACTGTACTTCTAACATTGATGAGGATCTTGACGGACTCACGGACTGTGCAGATGTTTTAAGCTGCCCAGAGTCTACTGCGTGTAATTCTGCCGGGACTCTGTTTTGTAATTCAATTGGCTTGTGCAAGCCCCTGGAGATATGCGATGATATTGGGGATGAGGATGAGGATAATCAAGCAGATTGCATGGATTCTGATTGTCCTGACGGGATTGAATGTAATTCTGCTGGGACCTTGTTTTGTAATTCAATAGGTTTATGCAAGACAAAAGAGGTATGTGCTGTAGTTGGGGATGAGGATGAGGATAATAATGCAGATTGCTTTGATTCTGATTGTCCCGATGGGATAGCATGCAATCAGGATGAAACCTTGTTTTGCAATCCAATAAGTCAGTGTAAGCCTCCTGAACACTGCTCTAATACTGGCGACGAGGATGAGGACGGCCTTGTTAATTGTGATGATGTTAAAAGTTGTCCTGACTGGGCAATCTGCAGCAATGATAATTCTAGAGTCTGCATAGATCAACAGTGTGAGATAGCTGAACTCCAGATGATATGGACTAAGAAGGTAAAACCAACAGGTGATATTCCAAAAGAGAACCATAACTATGAAAATGTTGACTTAACATCATCTGATGGTGATAATTACCTGCTCATTCAAACCTATCCTTGTGCAGGAGATGTTTGGTCTATGTGTATTTCTACCCTAAAATTGGATGCTGATGGGGATGTCGTATGGGAGGATGATTATAATCTACCAGAATCCGATCGTGGGCAGTCCCTTGCCGTCAATTCTCAAGGTGAAGTTTATGTGGCAGGTAGCACCCAATCAGAAGAAACAACTGGATTATTGTTAAAATATGGGGTTGATGGAAACCTATTGTGCAATATATCTGATCTTACTCTTAGCAGTCAGAATTATAGAAGTGTTCTGTATTTGATGGAGAATATTGTCGCGCCAGATGGATCCCTTTTTCAATCAGCATATCATCAAATATCGGGTGGTGTGCCAGAGTATAAGTATATTATTTGGAATTTTGATAGTGACTGTAATATCCAATGGACGAGGTTATCTCCCCCGAATGATAATTTTCAGATCGATTCCAACAATGATGTTTTAAGTATACAACAGTTTGACGAATTTGGCTTAAAGATGACAAGATACGATCATAACGGGGATATATTGTCAGAATATCAAACAGAACTATCTGATCTTGTCATGTATTATATTGGAAGTTCTCTTGCACCAGATGGAAGCATTTATGTTCCAGGGAAAAAAATCGACCAAGATCAGATACAAGTACTTGCTAAATTAGATTCAAAAGGGAATATATTATGGACAATTGAGAGAGAAGGCTATGTCTGGGTCGGAAATCAATTTGTTGGTACTGCCTCGGACGGTTCGATATATGTTCTAACCAATGTTAAAGTAAGGGCTGGAGTCATGGTCAGTCCTGAGATTATAATCGAAAAATTCAATTCAGGCGGGAAACGAGTGCTTAAGCGGAATATCAAAGAATTATTCGATTATTCCAACGTTATTGGTCCAGGTTGTGATTGTGATGAAGGATTACTAACACTTGATTCTTCTGATGACATTATCACTTCCTATAACTGCTATTGTACAGATCAAGGAGAATTTATAGCGGTCACAAAGTTCAAAGATCATTTAGTAGAGGAGGTTTGCGAACTTCCTGGTGATGAAGACGCGGATGGACATGCGGATTGTGATGATTCTGACTGTCCTACCGCAACATACTGCAGTGCAATATGGGATAGAAGATGTAGTGCTGGCAATGAATGCTATCCCCTAGAGGATTGTCAAATAAACGGGGATGAGGACTTAGATGGTCTAATGGATTGTAATGATCCAGACTGTCCAAAAGGATCATTATGTGATTCTAATGGAATGAAGGTATGTGATGAACAGGGAGACTGTGTAAACAGGGAAATTATTCCATGCAGAGAGAATGCGTTACAATCAAATATGACTGTGTGTGGTGGAGGTTATGTTGATGATGATTCAGAAAATCCTTCATGGTGCTCTGTTAGGCCATACCCAGATGGTTCAGTTGAAGATAATTACTGCTATAATTACTGTAGTCAAATAGGTCAGGCATGTGTGTCAAGCAACCTTACAATGTACTTTAATAATTGTGTTGGATACCCCTACAATAATGTTAATCTTACTGGGCCAGTTGGATGTGCATTTACTGCTAATTCTTCATCAGAGGTTCATTTGATATGTAACTGCTTTGATCCAAAAGACCAAGATTGTTTTGATCTAGCAATAAGCAAAGGATATATATATTGTGAAAACCAACAGTCAGAAGATTCTTTTTGTACTGTTGATCCTGGTGTTAACTACGAATTGCCTGACTGTTATGCTATATGCGATACTATTGGTATGGATTGCTTGCAGGCTATTAAATCATCAATATACTATCGTTGTGCTGATGGATCTACACAGGAGTCAAGTTTTGTAGGATGCGATTATCAGAATAGATATGATGAGAGCTTAACCTGCACTTGCAAGATGGAGGCTCAGGAAGAAGATTGTGTTAATCTTGCTGATGAAGATGAAGACGGTTATATCAACTGTGCAGATACTGATTGTCCCGAAGGAACAATATGCAGTATGAATCAAACATTTACTTGTAACAATGTTGGTTTATGCCGGCCGCCCGAAGATTGTGTTACAATAGGTGATGAGGATGAGGACGGTCTAACAGATTGTCAAGATGCAGTTTCATGTCCTGAACACACGATATGTGATTCTACCAACAACATGACCTGTAATGTACTATTCTCCTGTCAGCCTCAAGAAGATTGCATCCAAGCTGGTGATGAGGATAATGATGGCTATGTCAACTGTGCAGATACTGGTTCATGTCCTGATGGCGTATATTGTTCAAGCACAGAGGATATGGCATGTTATCAGGGTGAATGCAGGATAATCCTTGAAAGTATTGCAACACAAGGCAATCTGAATAAACAACCTTATGTATCTGATGATATTGTCGCCTATCAGAATCAGACCAATAAAATATATTACTATGACTTGAATTCAGGGACTAATCATCAGGTTCCTGATTCCCAATCTCATGATCCTCATATAGAAGGTGGGAGAATTGTGTTTTTAAAAGCTGTGGATTCTAAAAGACAGGTATTCTTATACGATATATCTGAAGATACAATTACTCAGATAACATCTGATTCAACCTATAAGAAACTGCCATCGATTAGCGGGGATAACATAGCGTACTATGTATCTTCTGGAGGTACTAATACAGTTTATATTCATGATCTTTCGACTGGACAGACCAGAGAAATAACATCCAATGATGGAACCTATAGAAGACCCTTACTCTCAGGAAATATCTTACTAATAGAAAATTATGCAAACTGGCGTGCTGTTGACATAACTGATGACAGCATCATCTATGAGGGTGCTGGAATGTATGGTGGAATTTCCGAAAGAAAAGTTACAATCCGAACTCATAGCGGTCCTTCAGGAAGAGGGATATACTTAGTGGATTTGGACACACAGGAGCTAACCTTTATCGACTCGTCATTTGGCCAATCATCGATTTCCGGCAATATAATAGCATTATTAAAAACATTTGATAGTACCTCCGAGATAGCATACTATGACCTTTCAACCCAGCAAATGGAGAGGGTGACCTACGATGATCTAAATGATATCAACCTTGATATCAATGGTAATGATATAATCTGGTTAAAGGAGATTCAAGTAGGTGGAAAGTATGATATCTATCATTTTGCATTGCCTGTTGAAGACTGTATGATTACAGGCGATGAGGATGGTGATGGCCTTGCTGACTGTGCTGATGTTGAAGATTGTCCATCTGGCACATACTGTAATGCAGGGCAGACAATGGTCTGTGATGATATGCAATACTGTGTGATTACGACCACGACTACAACCACTACAACCACTACCACGACTACGACAACTTCGACCACAACTACCTCCACAACCACTTCTACCTCTACCACTACGACTACGACAACTACGACTACTTTACCTGACTTGATCGTAGAAGATATAATATGGGGTCCATCATCTGTTTCTAGTCATACCATGTTCTCAACTAATGTTTCAAATATTGGTATTGGAACCTCTGGCAGCTTTAAAGCAAAGCTGACTGGTCTGCCTAACGTCAGGGCTATGTATTCAACAACTATATTCAGCTCTCTTGCACCAGGTCAGAGCATAATCTTACATTTCGGTGGAACAAGCGTCCCTGCGGGCACATACAATCTTACAGTGATGGCTGACACATACAATACTGTGAGAGAAACCAATGAGTTCAACAATAAACGGTCTGAATTAATGACTGCAACAACTACAACTACCACTACAACGGTTGTGTCTTGTGGTAGTGCAAAGGTGTGTGGTTCTTCTTCGCCTTGTGTTTGTGGTGATG
>CAYREE010000020.1:6700-23425 GCA_964423225.1 uncultured archaeon
GTTGGAGTAGAGGCACTGAGGTTGCGATTGCATATGATGATGGTACTGGCTGGGTTAATAAGTTCTATGGTAATTGTCCTTCGCGCGGTATTCGTTCTTTTACATCAGAGTTTTATTTGACTGGAGCTAGTGGAACGCATCGTGTCCGTGGCATGGAGTCTTGGAGGGGTAGTTATAACATGGTCTGCGACTCCAGTGATAGGTATTCAGACCATGATGACTTGTCTTTCGAAGTGTTACCTGGGACTATTATAACAACTACCACTACTACTACAACTACCACTACTACTACAACTACCACTACAACTACTACGACATTAGTAGTTTCTTGTGGTAGTGCAAAGGTGTGTGGTTCTTCTTCGCCTTGTGTTTGTGGTGATGCTTGTGATGGTGGACCGGAGTCTTCGCGGTTCCCGCCCGAGCCTTGTGATTGTGGTGATGGTAGTATACCCAGGTATATGTGGGTTAGTGATGTGAGCGTGTCTGATCTTGGTGATGGTGTTTTCAGTGTTGGTGATCGTGTTAGGGCGGATTTGTCTGTTTATTGTTGGAGTAGAGGCACTGAGGTTGCGATTGCATATGATGATGGTACTGGCTGGGTGAATATGTTTTATGGAAACTGTCCTGGTCGTGGCACTCATTCTTTCACAAGCGAGTTTTACTTGACTGGTAGTAGTGGTGTGCATCGTGTGCGTGGTATGGAATCTTGGACTGGTAAGAATGGAATGGTCTGTGATTCTACCGATAGGTATTCAGACCACGACGACTTGTCATTCGATGTGCTGCCAGGATCTTCACCAACTACTACTTTGCTTTCGACATGTAGTGGAACTGCTTTATATCAGACCACTGGACTGGAAGTTTGCAGCGATCAATATAGCAATACTTACTCATGTAATAAATCATCAGATGGTAAACCAAATACTCAATGGTTTGGATTACGTACAGGAATGCCAAAATGGATATATGGAGATCTTGACAGTGTCAAATGCATTAGCGGTCTAAGAGCAAGGATACACAATAGCTATAAGCCTCAAACAATGGATATCCAGGTGTCAAACGATACTACAAACTGGTATACTGTAAAACCTGGATGGGAAGTCAACGAAGCAAATACTTGGGTAGAGGTCTCATTTGATGAAATAAAAGCACGCTACGTCAGATTACTCATTACTTCAAGTAGGAGATCCTACTGCAATATGCAAGAATATGAAGTATTGACAAGATCATCCACCTAGAACACTTTTCCCCTGCTCTCAGTAGGGGTCATTTTTTAATAGCTGTGACTTATTGTTTTACCTGAAAAATGGAATTAGAAGAACTCCCAGGCGTCGGTGAATCCATCGCTGATAAACTAAAGGAAAACGGATACGACAGTGTCGAAGCAATCGCAGCAGCATCCACAAACGAGCTAAAGGATGTGGGTGTAGGCGAGGCCACGGCAATCAAAATCATTGGCGCGGCACGCGATACATTGAACATGGGTTTTGAATCAGGTCTTGATGTATTAGCAAAGCGTGACTTAGTAGGAAAGCTTTCGACATGCAGCATAGAATTTAATAATCTTTTTGGCGGTGGGATTGAGACACAAGCCATAACCGAGATGTTTGGAAAATTCGGGAGTGGTAAGACGCAGGTAGCCCATCAACTCGCAGTAACCGTACAAATGCCTAAAGAAGAGGGTGGTCTAGACGGTGGTGCAGTATACATTGACACTGAAAACACATTTAGGCCGGAAAGGATACAGCAGATGGCGAATGCATTAAAACTGGATCCTGAGGAAATATTGAAGAATATCCATGTGGCAAGAGCATATAACAGCGACCATCAAATGTTGTTGGCTGAGAAAGCAGCTGAGATCGTTAAGGAAAACAATGTCAAGCTTCTTGTCGTAGACTCTCTGACAGCCCATTTTAGGGCTGAATATACGGGTCGTGGAACATTAGCATCTAGGCAGCAGAAGCTTAACCGACATATGCATACATTACAAAGGAAGATATCGGACATGCATAATGTAGCGGTCCTTGTTACAAATCAGGTTATGTCCAGGCCTGACATATTATTCGGCGATCCGACCGCTCCTATTGGAGGGCATATTGTGGGTCATCATTCTACATTCAGGGTTTATTTGAAGAAGGGTAAGGGTTCGAAGAGGATTGCTTCGCTTATTGATTCTCCGAACATGCCTGACGCTGATTGTGTTTTCGAAGTATTAACTGACGGTATTAGAGATTCCAAAACCAAGTGATTGAAATGAGAAACATAAATATTGAGTTTATGAAAGACCCAGTTCTTGAAAAACATGACACAGAGCTTGTTGAGAGGAAGGGTATAGGACATCCGGATAGTATCTGTGATGGTATAGCTGAAGCTGTGAGCAGGGCTTTGTCCGGCGAATATATGAAACGTTATGAGCATATTTTGCATCATAACACAGACCAAGTTGAATTGGTTGGTGGAAAAAGCATTCCTGAATGGGGTGCTGGAAAGATTGAGAAACCAATGTATATTCTTTTAAGCGGTAGGGCGACAACGACAGTTGACGGGGAAGATATCCCTGTTGGTGATATTGCATTAAATGCTGCGGAAGAGTTTTTACATGGTCTTTTAAGTGATGTGAAAGTAGGGAAGGACATATTATTGGATCAGAAGATAGGTCTTGGATCAACGGATTTGAGAGATGTTTTTGGTCGGGATGGAATACCCAAAAGCAATGATACGTCTTTTGGTGTGAGTTTTGCCCCTTTTAGCCTTACTGAAAAACTAGTCTATGAGACTGAAGTCTTTATGAACGGTAAGATGAAGAAGAAAGTCAAGTCTAGTGGAACAGATATTAAGGTGATGGGTGTACGTCATAATGATGAGATTACATTAACGATGTGTAATGCAATGGTTTCTGGCGAGATTGCGAGTTTTAAGGATTATAAATCCATTATGGAGGAAGAAACTGAGATTGTCAAGGATTTTGTTGCAGGCATTACTGACAAACCAGTCACTATTGATATCAATACAGCCGATAATTATGAGGATGAAGAAGTATTTCTGACTGTTACTGGTACAAGCGCCGAGCATGGAGACGATGGTTCAGTTGGCCGTGGAAACAGGGCTAATGGATTGATCACACCCTATAGGCCTATGAGTATGGAGGCGACGGCGGGTAAGAATCCGGTTAATCATGTTGGCAAGCTTTATAACCTATTGTCTAAGGAGATGGCTGAGCAGATTGCGGCTGAAACGTGTTGTGAACAGGTTTATGTGCGTTTGATGAGTCAGATCGGCAAGCCTATCGACAAGCCTTTATGTGCAGATATTCAGATCTGGGGTGAAAAGGGTTGTGAGGATAAGGCAAGGAAGATTGCTGACAATTGTCTTGAAAATGTTACGGATTTGACTCAGAAGTGTTTGAAGGGTCAAGTGATGACGTACTAAGCAGTCATATCTAGTGGCCCAGGATTATATGGGCCATAAATCTTTTTTTTTTTATTGTCTTCTTGTTTGATTCTTTGTTTTTGATGGTATCCTTTTTATTTGTTCTAACATATTTTTTAATTGATGCTTGAGGGGTTGATTATCGAGTTGTCAATGATCTTGAAAGTGGTTTTAGCTGCTTTTTTCGGTTTATTGATTGGTTTGGAGCGTGAGGGGGGTAGGAAAGGCGCTGGTTCGAGGACTTTTTCTCTTTTGTGTATGGGCTCGGCTTTATTCACGCTTATGTCTGTATATGGGTTTCCTGGATCCAAAGCCCCGGAACGTCTTGCAGCGCAGATTGTTTCTGGTGTTGGATTTATTGGGGCTGGCGTGATTTGGCGTGAACGTGGGGAATTACTGCATGGTATTACGACGGCGGCGGGTATTTGGATTGCTGCTGCGGTCGGCATGGCTTTAGCATTAGACTTTTATCTGATAGCATTGGTTACAACTGTGTTAACTATGATGATTTTTGCAAAAGGTCATCCTGTGAAAAAGGCTAAGAAGAATATTAGCAAATTGTTTCAACATAGCTGATTTTTATTAGTTTTTACAGACGCAACATGTTGTGGTCCCTATACAACAGAATTTCTTACAAACAAGGTTCCGACACCAGAAGATGTTGCGATATGCAGGACTCTTCCAGTGGTTGTGTAGGCCTAGGATATATTACTCGATTAGTTTAAACTTGTATCCGTATCTGATGATGCCTTCTTCGTCGTCGGCAACGATTTTCCTGAAAATCATCTTGACCTTTTTTCCGATCTCAACATTTTTGATATCACAGTCGACTATTTGAGAAGTTAGCATAGCATTACCCTCGTTAAGCTTTACGACGGCAAGCACATATGGTTTCATAAAGTCGAATCCTGTAGGCGCGGCTCTAACGATTGTATATGAATAGATTTCTCCTTTTCCACTGAATCTGAATTCTTCGACGACGCCTTTTCTACGGCAGTCTGGACAAAGGGTTCTTGGCGGGAAGAATTTTGCATCGCATATTGTGCATTGTGTTCCGATAAGATTGTATCTTGGTTGGATAAGCCTCCAGTGTAATGCCAGTCCCTCACTCATCTTTCATCACCTTCAAATATGTGTACTAGGCTTGTAGCACCACTACCACCAACATTATGTGTTAAACCGATCTTAGCATCCTTTATCTGTCTTTTATCTGCTTCGCCTCGTAACTGTAGGACTGCTTCGATTGCTTGTGCAATACCTGTTGCGCCGACTGGATGTCCTTTTGATTTTAATCCGCCACTAGTGTTGATTGGCTTAGATCCGTTTAGTGTTGTTTCACCATTCTCTGTGAATTTTCCGCCTTCTCCGATATTGCAGAATCCTAGGCTTTCAATCGCCATGAGTTCGGCGATAGTGAAGCAGTCGTGTACTTCAGCAAAGTCAATGTCTTTTGGTTTCACACCAGCCATATCATATGCGATCTTACTTGCCTTGTTTGATGCGGCAGTCTGTGAGAGGCTCTTGCGATCATGTAATGCTAGCGTGTCGGATGCTTGTCCGCTACCTGTTATCCAGACTGGATTATCAACTAGTTTTTTAGCTTTTTTCTCGGTTGCTAGTATGACTACAGCCGCACCATCTGTTATGGGAGAACAATCCAATAGTTTTAATGGGTCTGATATTGGAGTCGAATTCATGACCTGTTCTACTGTAACCTTGTTTCTGAATTGTGCGTTTGGATTAAGGCTTCCATTATGATGGTTTTTAGCTGCCACCATAGCTAATTGTTCTTCGGTTGTCCCGTATTCGAGCATATGTCTTCTGGCCATCAGAGCGTATAGTGCGGGGAATGTTGCTCCATGGAATGCTTCCCATTCCTGGTCTCCTGCACCTGATAATGCAACTGTTGCATGT
Source organism: uncultured archaeon (assembly GCA_964423225.1). Taxonomy (GTDB): domain Archaea; phylum Altiarchaeota; class Altiarchaeia; order IMC4; family SCGC-AAA252-I15; genus CAYREE01. Next base: position 12,044 of record CAYREE010000020.1, read on the forward strand.
GATGTGCTTACGTCTGTCATCTTTTCGACACCGCCTACAACGACTATATCCTGCACTCCTGACTTGATTGATAGGAATCCGCTTCTTAGTGCGAGTCCTCCAGATGCGCATGCAGCCTCGACTCTTGTTGCAGGTATGTCGATTAGTCCTGCATAGTCTGCTACCAATGCGCCAATATGCTCTTGCTGTATGAATAATCCCGGGGTCATCGATCCTACGAATATTGCGTCTACTTCATTTCCGTCGATATTAGCATCGATAATGGATTTTGCACCTGCTTCTGTGATGAGGTCTCGGTAGCTTTTATCCCATGATTCTCCGAATTTTGTCATACCGATCCCGATGATTGCAACACGGTCTTTACTCATTTTTCTAGTGCCACCCCCTTTAATTTGCTCTTGTATTTTGCATATATGGCATAATCAATGTATTCTTTGTCTTCTATCATCTTTTTGAGTGGATATGGGTTTTTGTTTTCCGCTAACTTGTCTGTAGCCTCTATTATGAATGAATCGCTTCCAGCCCCGCTTCCATAAGAAGTTAGTAGGATCAGGTCTCCGGGTTTTGCCACATCTAATACTGCGGCCAGTCCAAGTGGTGATGCGCCACTATAAGTGTTTCCTATCCATGGAGTTAATAATCCGTCTTCTAGCTGTTCTTTCTTAAAGTCTAGCATTTTACCAACTCTTAAAGGGAATTTTCCATTGGGCTGGTGGAATACTGCGTAGTCGAAGTCTTCTGGTTTTAATTTGTTTTTTTTCATTATCCTTGTTGATGCTTCAGTTACATGTCTGAAGTATGCTGGTTGTCCTGTGAACCTGGATCCATGTCGTGGAAATGATTGTCCTTCACGTCTCCAGAAGTCGGGTGTGTCTGTTGTATAAGAGTATGTATCCTTGATTTCTGCGATAGCATTTTTTCCGCCGATGATGAATGCTGCTCCTCCCGCGGAGGCTGAGTATTCTAGGGCGTCTCCAGGTTTTCCCTGGGATGTGTCAGCACCGATTGCCATACCATACTTTGCGATGCCTGATTTGGTTAGTCCTAGACATGTTTGGATAGCTGCTGTTCCTGCCTTGCATGCGAATTCATAGTCTGCTGCCGTCATGTGTGGTGTTGCATTTATCGCTTCTCCCACAATTGTTGCAGTTGGCTTTACTGCATATGGGTGAGATTCTGAGCCGACATAGATGGCTTCGATGTCGTGGGGATCTACTTTAGAATGTTCACATGCTATTCGGGCTGCTTCAACACTTATTGTTATAACGTCTTCATCCATGGCTGGGACGCTTTTTTCATGGATATTTAATCCCTTTTCGATTCTTGTACCGTCTTCTCCCCAGACTCTCGCTATTTCAGATGATTTTATCCTGTATCGTGGGACATATGCCCCGTATCCAACTATTCCAAACATTTTTTTTTTACTGGATTTTTTTCCTTAGTCGTTTGACTATTTCTTCTTCTGTTTTGATCTTTGATACTCCAAGGGGGATTCCCTCGATTTCTGCGATGTGTTTTGCGAGTTTGTCCACGTCTTTTGGTAATAGTCCGTGTAGGACTATCATCGCGGGTTTTGGTGATGTCACCTTTACTGCGACAAGTGGTGATCTACCATATGTGACTTTTGTGAATATTAATGCTCTTTTTGCGTTTGCTCCATGTATTTGTCCTAATTCTCTGTCAGACATACTTAATATGGCCTTTATACTATCGACTACTGTGTAGCCGTCTAGTTCTTTGTCTAACAATTTGTTATTGACTATCATCTCGCATCTTAGGGTTTTAGCCAGATGATTTGCCTTGATGGGTGTCAATAGTTCGCGTATGTCTAATATGGCATCGCTGCCTTTTTCAGACAGGTCTGTCGTGATTTGTCCCCCGCACTCTTCATCCAATTCGATGAGTTTTTCAACGTATTTTCTAATGAAAGGTGTTCCCGGCGACTTTCTACGACTATTCTCATAATCGGATATGACTGATGGTGTTACCTGCATCTTTGCTGCAAGCGCAGCTTGTTTTATCCCGAATAATGCCCTCCATTTCTTCAATATTGTGGATGGTTGTTTTGCTAGCGTTATCTCGCCTGCAATGGTTTTTGCAAGTATTTGTCTGGATGTCAATTACATCAACCAACTAAATAATCAGTTATCCTTAATAAAAACAAACATAAAAATAATACGTCAATTGTCGTATATTTGTCTTTTGTATTTATAAAACCATGTTTACTTACTAAAAAGGGGTATTATATGGAGTCGATTATACCTGATACAAGCGTTATTATTGATTCACGGTTTAGAGAGTATATAGAAGAATCAACTGAGAAAATCCGCGTAATTATTCCGAATGCAGTCCTTGCAGAATTCGAGCATCAAGCTAAGAACGGGAGAGAGTTAGGTCTTGATGGATTATATGAATTGAATCAATTGCGTGAATTGAGTAAGTCAGGGGTAATTAGTCTTGAATACCGTGGTGAAAGACCCTCCTATGTCAAAGGCGAGATTAAAAACGATGTTCTTAACGAGATCGTCAGGGATACTGCGGTGACAGTTGAGGGTACTCTAGTAACATCTAATGAAGTACAGCATCTTGCTGCAAAGGCTCATGGGATTGATGTCATTTACCTTGAACGAAAACCTGTTTTGAGTCAACCACAGGTATTAGATTTGTTTGACGATAAAACAATGTCAGTTCACATAAAGGAAAACATCCCCATCTTCGCCAAGAAAGGAGATGTTGGCTCATTTGAACTAGTGAATATTGCTTCCGAAGTATCAAGAGAACAGGCTGAGGAATATGCGAAACAACTAACTGAATATGCTCATATACACCCTAATGGTTTCATTGAAGATCAGCGTGAGGGAGCAACCATATTACAGGTTCAAGATTATCGTATTGTCGTCACAAGACCTCCTTTTAGTGATGGCATTGAAATTACACTGGTAAAACCCATTGTTAAAACAATTCTTGAAGATTATAATCTTTCAGATAAACTGCTTGATAGGCTGGATTGTCAGGCTGAGGGCATACTTGTTTCAGGATCTCCCGGGCAGGGTAAAAGCACGTTTGCCCAAGCATTAGCTGAATACTATCGCTCTAAAAATAAGATCGTTAAGACCATGGAACATCCCCGAGACCTTCAGGTTAGCGGGTACATCACTCAGTATGGTCCGCTTGAAGGAAGTATGGAGGATGCTAGTGATGTTCTACTTCTCGTTAGACCCGATTATACTATCTTTGACGAGGTTAGAAAAACCAGTGACTTTAAAGTTCTTTCAGACATGAGGCTTGCAGGAGTTGGAATGGTTGGGGTAACCCATTCTAGTAAGGCAATTGATTCAGTCCAACGTCTTATTGGTAGGGTGGAATTAGGTATGATACCTCATATCATCGATACAGTTATTCACATCAACAAGGGTTTGATTGAGAAAGTATATGAGCTTGCTATAAGTGTGAAGGTTCCACATGGTATGACGGAACGTGACCTATCGCGTCCAGTATTGCAGATTAGGGATTATGAGTCTGGTAATCCTGAATATGAGATGTATAGTTTTGGCGATGAGGTTGTCGTTGTTCCTATTGGGAAGCCGTTATCATTCCGTCAAAGTACTAAGGAATTGACGATTTCAAGGACTAAAAAATTCATAATCCTCCGTTCACTTGACCATATTAACAAGTATGTGGAGATTTATGTGGCTGATAAACTAATCACGACTGGAAAAATCAATAGATATGGGACTTACAGGCTTAGACGGAACTCTCATGAGGGTCGGATGATTGCCGATGCCATGTCTCGGGGAGACAAGATTTCTATTAAATAATTTTAAAGCTACATCTCCCTATAGCTAAACCCACCTTTTTTTGGGGATGGTTTAATGGTGATGTAGTTTGAATAAGATAGAAAAATTCCTGAAGAAGCATAAGGAACACTTACAGAAGCTTGGAGCGAATTATCCAGAGAAAAAAAGTATTATCCTTGATTTTCAGGAGCTTGAGCGTTTTGATAGAAACATTGCAGATGAGCTTCGAGAGAATCCTGACGAGAAACTACTTGAATTTGAGGATACTCTTAATTCAATGAATATTCCCACCGAATTTGAAAATCCTAAATTCCATGTTCGTTTTAGTAACTTTCCAAAAGAGCATGGTTATTCACTTCTTGTGCGAGATCTTACCGCAGAATATATCGGCAAATTTATCTGTGTGGAAGGCATTGTCAATAGGATAAGTGATGTTTTACCGAAGGTTTCACATGCATTGTTTATCTGTAACAGATGTGATACCCATAACTGGGTTGACCAGCCTAAACGACTTCTTAGAGAACCTGGAAGATGTAGTGGATGCAGTAAAAACGATCTACGATTCGTACCAGAACTATCTGACTGGATTGATGTTCAGACACTAGAGATACAGGAACCTCTTGAGATGTTAAAAGGCGGAGAGCAGGCTAGAAGGATTGAGATCTGGGCTGAGGAAGATATCACAGACCTTGTCACAGCAGGAGATCAGATATTGGTGACTGGTTTTATAAGGCTACAACCACCCAAATCCAAGGGATCAGTCTATAAACGATACATAAAGGCAAACTATATCGAGCCTATTGCAATGGAATTTGAAGACTTGGAGATATCCGCAGAAGAAGAAAAAGAGATTAAAAAACTCGGTAAAGACCCCAAATTATTTGAGAAAGTGATTGGTTCTATCGCACCCAGCATTTATGGTTATAATGAAGTAAAGGAAGCGATTGCCTTACAGCTTTTTGGTGGACGGCCTGCAAAAACGTTACCGGACGGCACAAAAGTTCGACCTGACATGCATCTTCTTATGATTGGTGATCCTGGTGTCGCAAAATCAAGGATCCTACAATATGTAGATCAGATAGCCCCGAAGAGTATATATGTCACTGGTAAGGGTACTACTGGTGCAGGTCTTACTGCAACAGCTGAAAAAGACGAGTTGGCTGACGGGGCATGGACGCTTAAGGCTGGTGCACTAGTCCTTGCAGGCGGTGGTATAGCTGCTATAGACGAGTTCGATAAAATGAATGCAGAAGACAGAAGTTCGATGCACGAGGCAATGGAACAACAAACCATTAGTGTTGCCAAAGCGGGCATAATAACAAAATTCAAGGCCAATACAAGCGTTCTTGCAGCTGCTAATCCAAAGTTCAGCAGATTCGATAACTATAAGCCTCTTGCAGAACAATTTGACATACCACCTACACTCATAAGTAGATTCGACCTGATATTTCCGATAAGAGATGTTTTAGACTCGGAGCAAGATAGGGCGATCGCAACACATATGCTAAAAATGCACATGTCAGAAAAGGAACTTGATGATATAAAACCGGCAGTAGATCCTATCTTATTCAGAAAATACATTGCTTATGCTAGGATGAATGTCAAGCCACAGTTGAGTGAGGATGCTTCTGACAAGATCAAGGAATACTATGTTCAGTTAAGAGCTCGTGGAAAAGGAGGCACTGCATCGGCAACACCCAGACAGCTTGAAGCAATAGTCCGTTTATCAGAAGCTTCAGCCAAACTCAGATTATCTAATAAAGTCACTGTTGTGGATGTTGACCGTGCAATAAAGCTAACCGACTTCGTGCTAAAGGAGATAGCATATGATGAGACTACTGGCGAATTTGATATTGACCGGATTATCACCGATCATCCGAAGTCCGTGAGGGACAGAATCCGTGTAGTAGAAACCATACTACAGGAGCTTACTGAGACCAGTTCTGATGGAATGGCATCTTTGGAAGACATTGTATCTGGTGCAGGAGACAAGGGCTTAGAGAAGAGAGATGTTGAATCCATGTTAGATGAACTAAGGAATAAGGGAGTCATCTACTCGCCAAGACATGGTAAATACATATTCACTGAAGACTAAGAAGTGAGGACATTCTTTTTCCCTAAACCTATTATATTACATGTCATGTCCATCCAAATGCATGCCAATACTAACGAAATCATCTGTTATCATAGTAATCCTGCTACTAGCAGGATGTCTATCATTCGACCAACGGTCGGATAAGACCACTATGATAACGGGTATTGATGAGTATTCTCTACGATATGATGGATTTGATAGGAGATACTTGGTGTATAATCCAATATCTATCGATCACGATCTGCCGGTTCCTTTAGTTATTGCACTTCATGGTGGTGGAGGAAATGCAGATCAGGGTATCCGATATTTTCAGCTTAATGAAAAATCAGAGGAGGAAGGATTTATTGTTGTTTATCCTGAAGGCACTGGGAGGATATTAGCTGGAAAACTTTTTGGTACTTGGAATGCTGGAAGATGCTGTAAGTATGCGAAAGACAATAACGTTGATGATACAGGATTCATAAACACGATGATGGAAAAGATGATGAGGGATTACAATATTGATGAATCAAGGATTTATGTAATCGGCATGTCTAACGGGGCTCAGATGGCATATCGTCTGGCATGTGAGCTATCCGACAAGATCGCTGCTATCGCACCTGTAGGATCTGTTGGAACATATGATGAGTGTGAACCGAAAAATCCAGTCCCAGTATTTATGGTGGATGGGACAGACGATCCTTGCAGCCCATATAATGGTGGCAATGATTGTGGCGGATGCTTTGCAGAATTCTGGAAAAGCATGGGAATAATAATCAAGGATCCAGTAAGCTATGAATGTGACTCAGTCAACGATTATGCTCGAAAATGGAGTATACATAACAGATGCTTGAAGGAAAAGAAAGTAATATATCATAAAGGAAACACGACTTGCGAGGCCTATGGACAATGCAGTCAAAACGCAAGTGTTGTCATTTGCACTATCTATGGAGGAGGTCATACATGGCCTGGTAGAACTACATATAGTATCACTGCTTGCCAGAGGAATCCTAAGGGTATATTATGTAAAAAATGGGTGGATGCAGCAGGGCCTTTAATGCCTGAATTCAATGCAAATGATCATATATGGGATTTTTTCACTGATCAGACTTTAAGCTAAGCAGAAAATCTCGAACATGTTTTTCAGCATCAGCCAGGTTTTCATATTCTATCAATGAAAAATAATCTATTTCTTGCTCATCTATACCTCTTATCATTGATGAGAGATTGTTTGGCCAGTAGTCTTTCTCATATAATGCAAGTATTGGTATCTCTTTTAGTCCCATCTTTGGTCTTAGATAAGCATGTGCTATCTCGATCCCTGTACCAAGACTTGGGATGGAGACCTCGAAGACAGCAGCATTGATCTCCCCTTCCACTGCCTCTATCATTTTTTTCCTTACATACCTTGTTCTTTCTATCCCAAGTGGTGGGTGAGGCCCTATGGATTCTTCTAATAGACTGGCGGCTTCCTCCTTTGTCTTTCCAGTCGTATGTTCGGTTGATACCTCAAACCCGGATTCTTTTATGTAATTTATAATCCCTGAGTGAATATGGGCTCGTAGTCTTCTGTCTTTTGCCCCTTGTATTGGCCCGCCATAAAATACTCTCATATTATTTCACTATCTTCTGTATATCCTTGAATTCGTCTGACTTAGCGTCTTTTAACAATTGGAATAATATCATCTCTGTTGATGCGAGAAAAGCGCCAGCCTGCCTAACTCTTTCTACTGCAATATCATAATCCTTCTTCTTCCTTGATGATACTGCATCAACGACATAGTGTACTTCATATCCTTCTTTAATCAAGTCTAATGTAGTATTCAACAAGCAGATATGCGATTCTATCCCGCATAATACAATGTGTTTAGCATCTGATCTCTTTAATTCATCTATGAATCCACTTTCCTTAACACAACTAAAAGACGTCTTTTCTATTGGATTAAAATTTCCAAGAGCCTCTTTTACTTCAGTTATTGTTTCTCCAAGGCCTTTGGGATATTGTTCGGTCACTAGGATTGGTATTCCCATTATGTGAAATCCTTTTATCAGTTTCACAGTGTTTTCTAACATGCGATCCCATTCAAATATCACTGGCCTGAATTTTTCTTGTACGTCGATCACTGCTAATATCGTGTCTTTTCTTTCCATTTGTCCGATGGGATGATGGTCCATGTGAATTAAATAGGTATGCTAATATTTATCCATGACTGAGTTTTTCGATGTTGTGGATGATGATGATAATATTGTGGGAAAGGCTAGTCGGCGTGAATGCCATGAGAAAAAGCTTCTTCATCGCTCTGTCCAATTCTTCATTTTCGATAAGGATTATAGGATCCTGGTAAATAAGCGGTCTTCTACAAAAGAGTTTTTTGAAAACCAGTGGAGTATAGTCCTTGGCGGGCATGTTCCAAGCGGCGAATCATATGATGATGCGGTTATTAGGGAGGCATTGGAAGAAGCAGGCATATCCTCTAAACCATTTCATATGGGATATTTCAAAAAGAGGCTTCCCGAGGAATCAGAGAATGTCAGTGTATATGGTTTTATCACGGATAGTGAGCCTCAATTATTGAAGGAAGAAATCGATCATGGTACTTTCATGAAACTGGATGAGGCAAAGGAAAAAATTAAAAAGGAAGAATTTATCCCCGAGACAAGCAGGTTATTACCTATCCTCGAGGATTTTTTGAATAGTTTACGGCCATAAGGCTACTCGCTGGTAGGTTATCACGTCTGGTGTCACAAACTCTATGTTTGTAGTAGATCCTATGCGCGGTATAATCTTTATCCTTACTATCTTAGCCTCTCCTATACCACCAGTGTCTCCTGAGGTCTGACAGTCATTGCAGTTGAACTTGACTTTAATGACGTCTCCCCTGCTTAGATAACCTGTTTCGAAATCAGGTCCTTTTTTGACCCATTCCACGATATAGTCTGCGGTTCCTGCCGCACTTGCGGTTGAATCTCCTGCAGTGTCGTTATATTCCAGGCTTTGCGACGTACTTGATGAATCCATCAATATCACAGTGTTATTCAGGTTCATAGAATCTGATCCTGCCTGCAGTCTTAAAAGTACTTCAAAATGCTCTACATCGTGTCCGCTTCCACCATTAGTGGCCATAACTGATATCGGTTCTGCGCCCACTGATACTGATTCTTCGGTTTGTGCCCCTGTAGAAAGGCTTTTTTGCTGTAATGATCCTGAAGTAGATACTAATACAGCAGCAGCAACAGCGGCAACAAGGACTATACTGATAAATATTATCAGAACTCCGATACCCATTAAACCCTTATTGTTATTTTGGTCCAATCCTTCCACCCCCCGGTTTAAGATATTATGCTTTAATGATTAAAAAGTATTATGTTTTTCCTTGATTCACTTTTAAATCGTAATAATTAAGTATTATACTCTAAAAATAGTCTTCTAATTTATTATAAAATTTTAATTAATAGGTGATTTAAGAAAATGAGTGGAACTGAGTCAGATATGGGAGATGTACCCACTTTCGAACCGAATCCAGACTTTAAGGCTAAGGCATACGTCAAGTCCGTTGAGGATTATGAGAAGATGTATAAGGAGAGCATTGAAGATCCTGAAGGATTCTGGTCAAATATGGCTGAGAATATATCTTGGTCTAAGAAGTGGGACAAGGTTTGTGAATACGACTTTGATAAAGCAGATATTAAGTGGTTCATTGGGGGAAAACTCAATGTAACATACAACTGTTTGGATAGACATGTTGAAGAAGGACATGGTGATAAGACTGCGATAATCTGGGAAGGTAATGAACCTTCTGAGAATAAGACATTCACGTTCAAGGAATTGTTGGATGAAGTATCTAAATTCGCTAATGTCTTGAAGAATCATGGCGTGAAAAAAGGCGACCGTGTATGCATTTATCTACAAATGGTCCCTGAGCTCGCTATCTCTATGATGGCGTGCGCAAGGATTGGAGCAATACATTCCATTGTCTTCGGAGGTTTTTCCGCAGACTCTTTGAAGGATCGGATAAACGATTCTGAGTGTTCAGCATTAATAACACAGGATGGTGGATTAAGAGGAGCTAAGAAGATACCGATGAAGGCAACCTGTGATAAAGCAGTTGAGAGCACTCCAAGCATAGAGAAGATGTTTGTTGTGAAACGGACTGGTGTGGATGTTGTTATGGCTGATGGCCGGGACTTCTGGATGGATGAGGAGCTTGCTGATGCTAGCACTGATTGTCCGCCTGAAGAGATGGATGCAGAAGATCCGTTATTCATCCTTTATACGTCTGGTTCGACTGGTAAGCCTAAGGGTGTTTTACACACTATTGGTGGATATCTTGTTTATGCGGCTACGACATTCAAGTATATCTTTGACTATCAAGAAGGAGACATATACTGGTGTACTGCTGATATCGGATGGATTACCGGACATTCTTATATAATCTATGGACCCCTTGCAAACCGGGCTATTACCGTGATGTTTGAGGGTGTGCCTAACTATCCGGATTATGGAAGGTTCTGGGAGATAGTGGAAAAGCATAAGATAGATATATTCTATACAGCACCAACCGCAATCAGGGCTTTGATGAGGCAGGGAGACGACTGGCCGAACAAAAGCGATTTATCGTCTTTGAAGCTTCTTGGAACTGTGGGAGAACCTATAAAGTCTCCAGAATGGAACTGGTATAATACTGTTATTGGTAAGGAGAAGTGTCCGATAGTTGATACTTGGTGGCAGACTGAGACTGGTGGAGTATTGATAACACCATTACCTGGTGCTATATCTACAAAGCCTGGTTCTGCGACGCTTCCATTCTTCGGTGTTGATCCTGCTATCGTTGATGAGAATGGTGTTGAATTGGAAGGTAACGGTGTGACTGGAAACCTGGTTATTAAGAATGCTTGGCCTGGTATGATGCGTACAGTCTACGGTGATAAAGAGCGGTTTAAACAGACCTATTTCAGCATATATCCTGGAAGGTTCTATACTGGTGACGGTTGTTACCGGGATAAGGACGGCTACTACTGGATAACCGGTCGTGTAGACGATGTCATCAATGTCAGCGGACACAGGATAGGCACTGCTGAAGTCGAAGGAGCTATTGGTAAGCATCCGAAGGTTGCTGAGGCTGCTGTAGTCGGATTCCCGCATGACGTGAAAGGCCAAGGCTTATACGCGTACATCACGCTTAAAGCCGGCGAGGATGTGACTGAGGATTTGGAGTCTGAGATCGTTTCTGTTGTCAGAAAGGAGATCGGCCCGATCGCCAAGCCTGATAAGATGCAGTTTACGAACGCGTTGCCGAAGACGAGGTCTGGTAAGATAATGCGAAGAATCCTTCGTAAGATCGCGAGCAACGAGGTCGACCAGTTGGGAGACACCAGTACTCTAGCAGACCCAACGATAGTTGACGCACTAGTAGACGGAAGGAAATAAATTTTCCCTTCCATTCTTTTCTTTTTATTTTTTTTTTTTTTATTATTTTTACATGTATCTCTTATTCTTATTCTAATATGCAA
>CAYREE010000021.1:0-22786 GCA_964423225.1 uncultured archaeon
AGGACAGTAAAAGCCGGTGTTTTAAAAGTTGGTTTTTATGGTGGAAGAGGGCTTTTTATTTCAGGTAACACTAAATGTGTTTTAACTGGTGATTCCGACACATATTCAGATACAGGATCATTTCCCACAGGAAGTAGGCCCTGTGTCGCAGCAGCATCGCTTTTTGGTAATGGATTGGTTTTTGCAATAAGTGATGTTGAATCGTTATCCAATGAGAATATTCAAATGTATAATAACCAGAATTTTGGATTGAATGTTATTGACTGGCTTAGTATTCCCTCGATATCCACTGGGGATAATCAGACTATCCAGGGATTACAGGTTTTAATCGGTGAATTAAAGCTTGAGAACGCAAAGCTCAAAAGTGATATAGAGCGCTTGACTATAGAGAAGGCTACGCTTGAGACATTAAAACAACAGTTAGAACAACAGATAGCTCATGCAACACAAGAGATATTCGATTTGAAAAGCGAGATGATAGGCCCATTCACAAAGAGTAATTGGGCTCTTATCTTCCTGGGATTCTGCCTTATTATTTCTGCGGTAATATTTTCTAAGAAGAAGGATCCTGGATCAAAACCCATGGAAGAGGATGTGTTGAGTGAATTAGGCTATGAGCTAGATGACAGTTCAAAATCCGATGATTCAGACGAGTCAAGTGATGATCTGGGCGATCTTGGCATCTAGATTATCTTCTTGTTATCTTGCTTTCTCGTTTTCCACTACTTGCAAGCTTTTCTAGTAGAGTCTTGAATGTCGGATCATCAAGTTTGTTTCCTAATCTTCCTGACTGATACATCTGTATGAGGAGAATCTCCACTTGGCGTGCGAACTCGGGTTTTACCAGTCTGATATTTGATAAACGTTCTCTTGCCTCAGGTTCCATGAGCTTATTGACAATTAACTGTATCTGTGCATTTACTTCTTGCTCCTTCATCTGTTCTGCATACTGGCTTTGAACCTGGTCTTGGGTCTGTTGCTGCATCAACTGTTTTAATCGTTTCTGCCTAATATCCTCAAGCTCCGACATTTTTTTCTTGTTTTATGCTTGTAGAAATCTTGTCTAGATAAGACTGTCCTTTAGCGGTTATCTGTCTACCGCCCTTGACTTTTATAGTGTATTCTAACTCGTCAAATGATTTTAATATGGTTCGTATTACTTTTCCACTAGCTCTTCTGAACTCTTCAGGTCTCCGTCCCCTATTTTTCTTTCCTCCATATACTGTTCTAAGTCTTTGGACGCCTACAGGCCCTTCAATAGATATCTTTCTCAGAACTGATGCGGCTCTAGTCCACCACCAGTCTAAGTCGTCAGGCCGTCTTTCCTTGTGGGCTCCTGTTTTAACGTGGTTCACCCATTCAGGCCTTTCTAGTTTTACGTTTTCCTTCAAGTCAATAGCGGTTTTTTCGATTAAATCCGTTGCTTGTACATCGTAGATGTTCGTCATTTTACTCTAATCTCTGTATATTACGAGTTCTTCTTCTTTGAAGAACAAGGGGATTTCTTTTTTCGCGCTTGTCGTGTCGTCTGACGCGTGAATAATATTCTGATCTATCCTTAGACCATAGTCGCCTCTTATCGTACCCATCTCGGCTTTGGCAGGATCTGTGTTTCCTATGATTTTTCTCACCATTGATACTGCGCTTTCAGGATCGGGCACATCAATGTCTAATACGGCAGCTATTAAGGGTCCTGACAGCATATTGGTTATCAGTCTTTCATAATAGTCTGTTCCTTTGTGTTGTTGATATAGTTTTTCTGCCTTCTTCTTTTCTAGTCTCATAGCTTTTAGACCTGCAATCCGTATCCCGTGCCTTTCAAACCTAGTTAATAGGTCTCCAACCAATCCTCTACGCAGGGCGTGTGGTCTTATGATGATCAGTGTCTTCATTTTTTAGCTTTTTTCACAGTCTTTTTCTTTCCCGTAGCCTTCTTCTTGGGTTCTTCTTTTTTCTTTGTTTCTTTAGGCGCTTTTTTTGTTTCTTTTACTTCTTTCTTTGAGTCTTTGGGTTCTTCTTTCTTTGACTGTTCTGGTTTTTCTTTTTTTTGCGCAAGTAGTTTGAGTCTTACTTCTTTTTCTTTACGGTATTCACTAGTCCATTTTACTTTTCTTGCTTTTCGGCCTAGTTTTACCATATTGTTTTCGCATTTGCTTGAGCAAAAATATAGTGCTTTTCCTTTTTTGGTGACGTATATTGTATCGCAACCTTTTGGTATCCGTTTTCCGCAGAAATTACAGTCCATTTTTTTTTGTTTAGTTCAATGGTTTGGCTTCTCTTTGAGCTTCTCTTAGGTCAAGTACGTCTCCTTGTCTTACAGGCGTTCTCACATTCCTTCTTATTACTCTGCCCTTCATCTCGCCGTCCTGTAGTTTGCACATTACTTGCATTACTTCGCCGTATATTCCTGTTCTGCCTATTATCTTTACGACTTCAGCTAAGACCATTTTTACTTTTTCAACTCCTTTAGTTTTTCTGCAATATCTGCGATCTTATCCTTGGCTTTACCTTCTTCTAGGATGGCGCATGATGCGGTTGGTACGTTTATTCCAACAGCATCTCCGATATCTGCTTTTGGAGTAAATATGTATGGAATGTTCTTTTCCTCACATATCATTGGTATATGCATGACTACTTCAGGGGGTTCAACATCCCCTCCAATAATAACTAGTTTTGCATTGCCTCTTTCGACTGCCTTAGTCACTTCGTTTGTTCCTTTCCTGATCTTTCCTGTATCTCTTGCTTGTTCTACTGCATCTAATGCTTGTTCTACCAGCTCTTTTGGAGCATCGAATTTTTTATAACTCATTTTGTTTTCCTCACCTCGATTTCATCGGTTCATCTGGTTGATATGGATACTTCGTATGAAGATACCATTTTTTTTTTAATATTGTTGTGTTAGGTTAGCATACCCCTATTTTACCGGGGGTTTAGTTCAAGTGTTCAATGTATGGGTAGTATTGCTTTAAAAATAATAGTTACAACAAGGGATAAAAAAATCCTTATATAATACAAATTTATATAGGCTTATTTCCTAATCTTAAACATCATATATGATATGGGGTAATTTTATGAATATTGACTCTGATAATCGGCTGTTATTGAAGGTTATGGCTCATAAGGTACCTTCGGGTTTCTTTACTGCGACTATCCTTTTTGGTTTTGGTGTCTTATTCATGTTCTTGGGTCTGATTCTTCCATTACACTCGAGTTTCCTTCTTCCAATGGCTTATATCCTACAGGGTGTTGGGCTTTTATTGTTCATATTTAAGCTGTTTTTTTAACCATTAACTGGATTAATTATAGACTATGGATGTTGTTACTTGTGGTACTGTTGCACTGGATACTGTTGAAACGCCTTTTGGAAGGGTTGAGAATGCACTGGGCGGTTCGGGCGTCTTTTTTGGTCTAGCATCCAGTTTTTTCTCAAAATGCGGTATTATTGGTGTTGTTGGAAATGATTTTCCAAAAGAGCATATTGATTTCCTTGTATCTAGGGGGATTGATGTGTCTGGTATTGAGGAGACTGAGGGAAAGACTTTCCATTGGGAGGGTTCTTATGAATATGATATGAATGCTGCAAAGACATTGAAGACAGACTTGAATGTCCTTGAATCATTTGAACCAAAGATTCCTAGAGAATATAAAAACTGTAAGATATTGTTCCTTGCGAACATTGATCCTGACATACAACTTGAAGTTCTTCGCAAGGTTAAACCTGAATACAGTCTTTGTGATACAATGAACTTCTGGATAGATAGTAAAAAAGATTCTCTAACAGAAGTTTTTAACAAAGTGGATGGTATTATCATCAATGAGGAGGAGGCAAGACAATATTGTAACACCCCAAATCTGATAAAGGCCAGTCGTATGATTGGAGAGATGGGGGGGAGTAAAGTTGTTGTGAAAAAGGGGGAGCATGGTGCATTGTTCTTTGGGGATGATGATTTCTTTGGCATGCCTGGGTTTCCAACCGTGGATGTTATCGATCCTACTGGGTGTGGTGATAGCTTTGCTGGTGGATTGATCGGGCATCTTTCAAAGCATGGTGAATTATCCGACGAGTATTTTCGTAAGAGTATTGTTTGTGGTAGTGTGATTGCAAGCTTTGTTGTGGAGGGTTTTAGTATTGATGGTATCCGCGACAAGTCGATCAGGCATATTGAAGAGAGGTTCCAGCGTTTTAGGCAGATCGTTGCATTTGATCATGGACCGCTCTAGTATTACTGATAATATATGGATATTTTTTTTGATCTTGTTTTTAACCATTCTTCTTCGTATACCAACTCTTTTCATGCCAATATCCTATGATGAGGGCTTGTTTATCTCTATCGGTAAATTCATGTATGATGGATTCTTATTGTATTCTGAAATCGGTGATACTAAACCTCCAATGATATACCTACTGCATCTTACCTTATATTCGCTAGTTGGAAACTCGTTAATCTACTATCGTTTGTTCGCCTTGTTGTGTATTGTAATATCTCTTATCAGCATGTATTTTGTCTGCACACGTATCTGGGGTCAGTCAATCGGTTTTATCGCTTGCTTTCTCTATTCAGTGAATATCGTCTCTTTATCGCATGATTATGCGTTGAAGCCAGACCTTTTAAATCTTCCCATATTCATCTGGTCTTTTTATCTAATGTATCATGGATTTAGGACAAGCCGAGAATTATTCGTGTTTGGATTTCTTGTAGGATTAAGCTTCATGATCACTCAATCAGTGATCATAATCATATTGCTACTTTTTCTCGCGTTGTATTCTGCTCATACCGGGATATTAAAATCATTTATTCCAGTATTATCTGCAGGCTTTATTATCAGTGTATTCCCATTCATCATCTACCTATGGTTTAACAATTCTTTATGGGATGCTTTTTACAATATTTTTTTATTCCATCTTTACAGAGACTCTTTGACAACTGGACTTATCAACGGATTCTTCAGTAAAATCGATATATTCTATAATATTTATTTTACAAGCCCTTTCACATACTTGACAGGCTTATCATATTTCTTCTATAATGTTTTTAGGAAAAGATTCTCACTCATTGAGGCCTGGTTTGTTATCTCTGTCTTCTATGCATTGTTTTTACTCCCGCATTTATGGATCCATTATATGATCTTGCAACTTCCTATCCTCTGTATTTTAACTGCCTTGTTTGTGGATGAACTGTTGGGTAATACGCACCATTCGATGAGTTTTATTTTATCGAGGATAAGACTGTCCAGTATCCGGGTACATGTATTGTTTTTGTCTGTCTTGTTCTGGTTTTTGTTGAATGCTTTTATCTTCTATGCCACGGTTTTAATGCCTTCAATGGACTATCAGGATAAAGTGTTTGATGAACTTGATTCCATTATTCCTGCCGGTAAGACTCTTGTTGTCTTTGGCGATAGCGCTTTCTATGCGATGATTGATCGCAGTCCTCCACCCGGTTTTTTTAAGAGTGGCAGGACACCATATCTGGATTATCTGAACTGGATACATCATTATGCGGGTGATTCAGAGCTTGAATCATTTAATCAGCTTCTTATCGACGAGCCACCTGATTATATCCTAGTTGGTTATCATGAGCAATGGTTCGATTGGCCTCGGGCAAGCAGGATCAGGGAAACTGTTCTACGGGATTATGGTCTTGTCGGAGATTATTTTTATCCTCCTGGTTCTTTCGAACTTTATGAGCTGAAGGAATACTGATACTATCTGTGTATGTATATGAATGAGAGTTTACCGTCTTTTTTTTCTTCTAGCTTTACGAATCCGTATCTTTCGAACTGTATGATCGTGCCTTCTTCCAGGTTCATGCATTGCGGTTCACAGTATCCTTCATCAATTCCATAGTGTGTGAGTACCCGGCATTCTATGTATTCCTGCAGGCATTGTAGCTTCTTTGTCTTCTTTGGTTTTTCTCTTATGTATTCTGCATTCACGATGTCTTCTCCGATATCTGTTATCTGTATGCATGGTAGTCCGATGAGTTTGATAAAGTCTCCGGATATTTTTTCAACATCTTGTTTTGCAATGTAGAGGCATTTGTTGCCTTCTTCTAGGCAGTGTTCTCTTAATCCTCTGTCCCTGAATGTGGGGTGTAGTGGCATCCTCATAGTCATGCCTGGCAATCCTTTGACGAAAAGCTTCACAGGGTTTTTTATGAAGAAGTATCTGTTGGCTTCGGGGTCGAGCATCTTCCTGTTTATCGCATAGAGGTTCTCCATGCTCGCATTGATATCGGTATTGCTTAATCCTAGTCCGAGCATGAATTCGGTGACTGCCTCGGGTTTTATACCCCTTCTTTCAAGTGCTCTGAGTGTGGGTAGTCCTGGATCATCCCATCCCGTGTATTTTCCATCATCAAGGTCCTTGTGCATCTGGCTTGTTGAGAATTTTCCGTATTCATCGATCTTTATCCTACCCCATAGGATTGTCTCTGGATATGTCCATCCGAAATAATCGTAGATGAATTGTTGTTTTCGACCGGAGTCCAATAGGTCTTTACCCCGGATGATATGAGTGACCTCTCTAATATGGTCTTCTATCGCGGACTGGAAGTCTAGCATTGGCCAGACACGATGTTTATGCCCCACTCGGGGGTGTTCTTCTTCTAGTATCCTGAATGCAACCCAGTCTCTTAGGGCAGGATCTTTATGCTTGATATCGGTTTTTACTCGTAGTACTGCCTCACCTTCCTCGTATCCTCCAGAAAGCATTTTTTCCCAGCCTTCCAATGTCTCTTCTATGGAATGGCTCCTGCATTTGCAGGGCATGCCCTGGTCTTTCAATGCTTTGAAGGCTTTTCTCTCGCATGTGCAAATGTATGCTCCTTCTAGACCGATGAGTTCGATGGCATGCTTGTAGTATTCTTCTATGTTGTCGCTTGCATAGACTATCTCGTCTGGATCTGCATTCAACCATCTACTATCTTCTATTATCCAGTCATATGCTTCTAGCACTGGTTTTTTTATCTTGGGATCGGTGTCGTCGAACCGTAGTATGTATCTTCCACCGTATTTTCGTGCAAGAAAATTATTGACTACGACTCCACGTGCATGTCCTATCGTCAAGGGCCCGTTCGGATTAGGCGCGAACCTTAATACAGCACCTTTTGGGTCTCCCTGCAGACTCATCTCATGATCCATCTTATCATAGTAATTTTAATTCGTTTGTTATATAGTCGACTTCGTCTTCTGGTGCAGGCCCTATTCCCACACACGTCTTTGTACCTGGTGGTATCTGTGTATGGCCTGCATCTATTATCAATGCGCTTGCTAGGCCCGCGTCTTTGGCTTCCATGAACTTTTTTATCAGCTCTTTCTCACTGGATACTTTGAGCACTGTTTTTTTCTGTCCTATATGCATCCATTGTCTCTTGTAGATGCTCTTGTCGGCTGCGGTTATTGCGGCATGGGCTACCTGTGCTGCTATTTTTCCCTTATCCATCTTCAAGTCGGTTCTTACAATGATTGCTTGTTTTAATTCTACCATAGGATTATTAATTCGTCTTACCGAATAATATGTATGAGTCAACCAGTTGAAGTTGAAGCTGTTGCACAACCTGTGATCCCTGAGCCAAAACCTCGTAAAAAGACGCCTACAGACAAATTTCTTGAGGATAAGGGTAAAATATCCTGTCTAGAAGTTCTTGTTGGGCCGCAGGATGATGTTGGCAGGGTTAGATCGGCTTTAGACAAGCTTGAGACCGTGCAGATAGATGCGCTTTCTAGTGCATTGAACTTCGATCCAAATGCTCAAATATCTGCTTCTGAGGCCGAAGCATTATTCAAGGGTCATTTAAAGCCTGTTAACATAGTTCCCATCCTAGAGCTTAGCACTGAAACGGATAGAAAACCGGTTGCTGAAGACCTTGTCAATCCGATAACAAGTGTTGTTCCTTACAATCCATCCGAATCTGCAAAATGGGCTCAATTATTCACTGCTGATAATGTTGCAACAAATTTTTCAACTTTATCCGATAGGTTGAAGAGGTTGACTACGACAGAATTCAAAGTTGTCTCATATCTTGCTGAGAATGGCCTGCAAAAATCTTATAATAGGATGGATGAAGAGACAGTTGAACTTGTCATGCTAGATTCTGGTTTACATGGATGTAGAGATACTGCGTCATTCGTCCATGTTGCAGACAGAGCCTTGGATGTGCTTAATCTTCGTGCAAGATCAAATGTTAATCCGCAGATCCCGTCAATGATAAATCGTCTCTTAGAGACTGGTAGGAAGGAGGCTGCTGATAAAGCTGCGGCACCGGATACTGCTGGGGATAAGGCTGCTTTACAGGATAAGGTTGGCGGGCATATCCTTGCTTGTGTTGATGATGCTGGTTTGAAGCTTGTTGGCTATCATAAAATGATCTCTCCAGGGATAGTGGAGAATCCACAGCGTCTTTTAGGTGGTATTCAGATGCTTGAATTGCATCAATTAGATGAGGTTATGGCACCTGATACAGATAGTCCCAATGTACTTATTGCAAGAAGGAAATTATTGTTCAGTGCTCGTGCCATTAAGATTCCACCAAAACCTGATGATTGTCTAGCGTTTGCCAGGGCTGCTAAAGAATATATTGTCAGCGAAAGAGAACAGACTAGTATCTCCGGACAAGAGGGGCATCTACATGTCTCGGTTTTCCCGGATATGATGAGGCATAAGGGAAGAGTATTAAAGACTTTATCAGAATCAATATTCCCTCCAGATGGTAATCCTGATGATTATGAAACTGCCTTACAAAAAGTAAATCTTATAGCAAAAATCGCGGATCCGGGAAGGGAATATACTCAAGGCGATATAGGCCAGATGAGAGATGTTTTACTCAGGGAGCTTGCTGGCTATCTGATATTGCCTAAAATAAGGCAAACCCCTGTATAGTAGTCGATTATTCCTTTTTTAAGGTCTTCTTCTTGATATCTTAGACTATGAAAAAGCTTTTATGGATCAATGCGGCAGGCGATAAGAGCTGGGACAAGCGCAAAGAGCGTATTAAGGACGGATTAGAGATCGGTGTGGACGCAGCCCTTGTCAACGATGGCGAGGAGGATAAGACCCGTCAGATGGCGGATATAAAAGTTGTCTCAGACGGTGATAAAGCTGACTTAAAGATCGGTAAAGATGTATCCTACACTGTCATCAAGGATAAGGCTGGCGAGGATGCTGTCGTTAAGGCAGGTGAGAACTCAGACTACGTCGTCTTTGACGCAACCGACTGGAAGGTCATCCCGCTTGAAAACATTATCGCAGCATTACAGAAGAAGGATGTTAGTATCATAGTGGAAGTAAGGAGTTTTAACGAGGCAAAGACCGCGCTTGAAACCATGGAAGTTGGAGCGGACGGCGTCTTAGCTAATGTTAATCGGAAGGATTTGAAGAAGATCAGGGATTACATCAATGACTTAGCACAGGAAAAGCTGGAGCTGGTCACTGTTGAAGTATCAGATGTCAAGCAAGTCGGTATGGGAGATAGGGTATGCGTAGACACCTGTAGTATGTTCGAGAAAGCAGAGGGAATGCTTGTAGGAAGCCAGTCTTCAGCACTATTTCTAGTCCACGCTGAAACACTACAAACCGAATACGTTAATGCAAGACCATTCAGAGTAAATGCAGGCCCAGTACACGCTTACACACGCGTACCAGGCGGCAAAACCAAATACCTATCAGATCTTGAGGCAGGCGATGAAGTATTAGCAGTAGACAAGGATGGGAATACACGAACACTAATACTAGGAAGATTAAAGATAGAGAAAAGGCCGCTCATACTCGTTGAGGCTAAGAAAGGCAGCAAGGTTATCAAGAGCTTATTACAGAATGCGGAGACAATCAACCTGGTGGCTGATGATGGAAAACCTATCTCGGTGGCCAAGTTAAAGATAGGGGATAAGTTATTAGCCTACATTGAGGAAGGGGGTAGGCATTTTGGGATGAAGGTTGATGAGTCTATTGAAGAGAAATAGTCTATTCTAAATTGTTATTGAAAAATAATTAGGAAAAAAGGTTTGTAAGGGTGATTTTTTTCACCCTTTTTGGTTTCTTTTAGACTAGTTGGTTGTCGATTGTGCTGATGACATCGGAGCCTGGTATACGGAAGTGATTCTCAGCAGCCGTTATCTCTGATGTAATCCGTTTTGCAACTCCAAACCTACTATCTCTTGCCGTCAGCTCATCATCGCTGAACTCTCTGCCTGCGAATCTTACCTTGTCATTCCTGCATGTCTCACCGAACCTGGTTAGGATCATTCTTTCAGTGATGGTTGCTCCTGAACTCCAGCCTAGCATGTCTCTTGTACCTGTCTGCATTATTTGGTCATCAGTCATTCCAGTGGTAACTGTTCCATTAACCTGCGCTGCAAGTGATGCAAATGCAAGTTCTTTCCTATGGTATGCGCTAGGTCTTTTACCCTCACGCATATTCACTGCATTGTTATACACCCTCTCTGTGGCAATATCTTCAACAATGATTAGTCGTCGCTCGCCCTGCGCTAGATCTGAATCCTTTATACCATACTGGTCTGCCATGAAGTGTCTGTTCTGGGCTGTTGCCTGACCTAATAATCCTCGGGTAGCAAGCTGACATTGATATGTGTTCAGATTATCAGTCTGGTTCCAGGTTGGATCGCTTTTCGCCTTAAAGTCAGCGTCGCATACTTCCATAACCTTCTTATAGGCAGCTCCAGCAATAGGCTGCTGGACACTATCCTGTTCTAATTGTCCTGCAAGCGATAATCCTTGTCCCTTGGCCATGTGCCTTACTGCGGCTCTTTGGTCTGGATCGGCTATTGTGCCGGGTACTCCACCAATAGTCTGGTCGATCGCATCGTTTACTAGGTTTGCTGCAACTGATTCATGCTGCCTGTATCTTGGCTTCCATCTTCCGCCAAACCATCCAGCATTCGTCTTCTCTTCTGCGACTGATGAATACACATCTGCTCCTTTCAGTCTTGCCATTGCAAGTCTTGAATGGGATCCACCAACTACTTCTGCGACTTCCAATGCTTTGTCTACTGCAGTCAATGCACCTTCTTCAGTCCTCAGCCTCCTTAAGGTCTGTCTCTTTCCTGATACTAATACCTCTCCCTTAGTAAGCTGCTGGTCAATATATTCACTACTATACCTGCTTGCAGCAATTGAAAGACTATTAGTAAGGTCTATTGCGGGATCCCATCTACTGAACTTTGATGTAACAATATGTTCAGCCTTATTACAGTGGGTTCTTGACCTCTGTATTGCCTCGTTTATAGCTACTTTATTACCCTTCTTGTCATCT
The DNA here is from genome assembly GCA_964423225.1 of uncultured archaeon. Classification (GTDB taxonomy): domain Archaea; phylum Altiarchaeota; class Altiarchaeia; order IMC4; family SCGC-AAA252-I15; genus CAYREE01. The sequence continues at coordinate 11,271 of CAYREE010000021.1, forward strand.
GCCCTCAGTACCGATGCTAGTTCCGCGTTTATCTCAGCTGATTTTGAGAAGATTCCTGAAAACTGTTGTGAACCAGCCTGTTCTCCTGTTGCTGGATTGAGGAATCTGATATCAGATTGTTGCCATCCGACAAGTCCGTCAATACTGGTTCGAGCGTCAGTTAATAGTTGTCTTCTGACTTCCGGCTTATCTTCGAGTAATTGATCTTTACCTGCAACAAGGTGTATTAAAGCTTTTCGATAGGTTTTTGCTTCATCTAGATATAATTCAGTACCATGTCCCATACGATCAATTGGTGGCATTGTTCTATGATCCCAATTCATTTCCTGGTATGTACGATCGTGTGCGAGCATCTGATCGACTACTGAAGTAGCCCTTGCTATTGCACCATCCCTGTTTGCAGAACGTAGGCTGTCTGGAGGTGTTACTATCTCAGGAGCATCGCTTGCAGTCTCTGCCAAAACATGGCCGAACACAAGGCTTTGATCACCATTAATATAATTTGCAGGATGGCCTATGAGGCCTCTTCTTTGTGCGATTATGCCGTCAGGACCATTGTATGCTGTGTTTGTTGCTGCAAGTGATGGGTGTCCTGCAGGATATTTGGCATTTACTATGGCTTCAGCATTTGTGAATGCTGTTTCTGCCGCTATTTGATCAGCAGGAAGTCCAGTATCATTAAATCTCATTGCAGCAGCCATGCCTTGGTTGATCAATACTGTCTCAGATCTATTGGCTGGGGGTTTACCCATCTCTGTTGCGGCAAGGGGGTTTAATATTCCCAGTGCAGCATTGAAATCATTAGCGTTTATTAGTATGGCTGCCTGGTTGTTCTGTCTTTCGATCTCTAATTGTTGTAGTTCTGGATTTGCTGCTCTAATTCCTGCGGGAATAGCTCCTAAATGTGTGTTTGTATCTGTAATGGATCTTCCAGCTTCAGCATAGTCTCTCTTCATGACCTGCATGTTCGCTTCCATTCCAGAGTTTAATGCAAGGTGTGTGTGCTTCAAATCTTTGTTAGCGATGATTATTGCATGGGAAATTGAATTGACATATCCATTGCTGTTTCCTAGTTCAGCGATTACGGCGTCAGGATTTCCGCCCTGTTCTCCAAGCGTCCGGGCTTTCTGCCTTGATATTAACGCCATGTTTTTAAGGATAGCTGTATCTTCAGCACTACCTGAAGCATAAGCTTTTGAATCTAATAGACCTTGAAAATACTCGATACCATCGTCAAGAACACTGATTTTTCCTGCGTCAGCAGCTGTCCGGGATCCATCCATATATGTGTGTCCCATTGTATCCAACATGTTACCGAGTGTTCTTGGTCCTCCTCCAGCAGTTACAGTAACTTTTGAACTAAAGTGACTCCAATTTGAGATAACGCCGGATACATTTGCTATCTTTTCAGTTAGTTCAGTAGGTACTCCTCCTGCTTTAATATTTAAATGTTCATGTAAGTCTTTTGTTACCCCTCCAGGTAACTCTATTCGAGATTCTCCTGATGCATCTATTCTTGGTGGTGCTCCGCCCATTTTATTTTCCCTCCTCCTTTTTTATGGAATTCATTTTTTCAAGGCCTGCGCTTTTTGTTTCTAGCACAAGCATTCTGTATTCTTTTGGTAGTTCCTCTGATTTCATGAAGTCTGTCCATTTCATCGTCATCTTTTTCTTCCCCCCTTGTCCGTCGTCAACCTCGTATTCTACTAAGAGGTCGTCTGCAGACACTACGTCATCTACCATCTTACTTCAATTTCCCCTTTGTTGAATAATCTAAAAAATTCGTTGAAGGGAAATTGCCTTTTTCGAAATTCTCCGTTATCTTCCTTAACATCAATCTCCACTATTAAGTCATTCGTGCTCTTAACATCGTCGTTGGCCATTTTGAGTGGTAGATTATTTTACTTTATGCAATTTATAATACGGTACCATACCTATAAAAACATGTACATTGTTCAGAAATCTGATATTATAAAAAATCAGCCTTTAACAACGCCTAGAGGCCTTAATTTCGCGATAATATCAGCAAGTCCTGCAAGCTCTACACTTCCTACTACTTCGTCAACATCCTTGTATGCTTGACTGCATTCTTCAGCCAAAACATGTGCGCTAGCATATCTTACAACTTCTCCTTTTTTCTCTAGTTCCGCTCTAACTTGTTCAGCATTCACTTTTTTCTTCGCAGCTTTTCTCGACATGCACCTACCAGCTCCATGACACACACTTCCAAATGATTCCTTCATTGCAACATCAGTGCCTACAAGAACATAAGATGCTGTACCCATGTCGCCGGGAACTAATACTGGTTGTCCGACATCCTGATAATCTTTAGGAAGTTCTTTGCGTCCGGCGGCAAAAGCGCGCGTCGCACCTTTTCTATGCACACAGACTTCACCGTATTCTCCATGCTCTTCAAACTTTGCTATATTATGACAAACATCATAGACCATGTCCAATTGTGGACTGTCAAAGAACTTGTTGAAGGATTCCCTGATCCAATGAGTGATGAACTGCCGGTTTGCAAAAGCATAGTTGACTGCACAGTACATTGCCCCGACATAATCATTCGCCTCCTTACTTGAAAGTGGCGCGCATGCCAATTCATTATCAGCAAGTTTTATACCATACTTTTTTGCCGCACCAAGCATCACCCCAATATAATCGTCAGCCACCTGGTAGCCAAGCCCGCGTGATCCACAATGCACCATCACCATGACCTGTCCAACCTCATTGATCCCGAATTTTTCCGCAATCTCTTCATCAAAGATTTTTTCCACTGCCTGGATCTCAAGGAAATGATTTCCTGAACCAAGGGTTCCAAGCTGCGGTCTCCCTCTTCCACGCGCCCTACTACTAATCTTTGATGGATCAGCACCATTAATCCTGCCGAACTCTTCAGTATGATCCAAGTCTGCTTTAACTCCAAATCCTTGTTCAACAGCCCATTTTGCCCCATCAACACAGACTTCATCAAGCTCACGTTCACCATACCTCAACCGACTCTTACTACCAAGGCCTGATGGCACATTATCAAATAAAATGTCTGTCAGGTTCTTAAGTTTTGGTTTGACTTGTTCTACCTTGAGATTAGATGATAGTAGTCTTACCCCGCAGTTAATATCGTAGCCTACTCCACCTGGACTTATCACACCTGCATCCAGATCGAATGCTGCTACACCACCTATTGGAAAGCCATAGCCGTAGTGTCCGTCTGGCATCACCATTACAGCATCTACTATGCCTGGAAGCTTTGCCACGTTTCCGATTTGTCGATAGACTCCATCCTCAATAGTGGGGAATAAAGTATCTGATGCGTATATTCTAGCCGGGACATTCATCCCTTCTTCCTTGAATTCCCAGACACCCTCTCGTTTTTTTACCGGTTTCATGGCAGTCATGTTATTATCTACTGCTTTATTTAAACGTATTATTCCAGGAATTAATTACAGGTATCTATGATGGTTGAACAGAAGGTAAATCCCAGTGGAAATACAGGTGGAGGACAGAAGGTAAAACAGGTGGAGGCGAAAAACCTAATATCACACTAAATCCAAAAGAACAAGTCAAGCTTAAGAAAGAGATTTCCCTGTTAGAGATGAAGCATGGATTGAAGTTCGATGACATAACATTATTCGATCTCAACAAAATGTATGTTGATGGTACAATATCTGAGAAAAACGGCTCGGTTTTATACAAACATATTATACAGGGTGCGTTAGAGGACACTGGGAACAAGACTGGTGTTATCGGAAAAGAAGAGGCTGAACGGGTTGGCGATAGACTTGATACTATGAAGGAAATATGGAAAGACATGGCTGATGATAGAGGTGGCGGTTCCCTTGGAGATATAATCAATGAGTTCTGTGAAAGCCCTGAGAAAAAACAGGAATTCGAACAAGCAGTTGAAGGATCCAGGATAACCGGCAAATCAGCAGTTGATATTTATCGTGCTATACGTTTGGCAAAACATCCTGAATTCAAGGCGATATACGGTGCAGTCTATATCGCGGGAAGAAATGTTGAAAGAAGAGCAGATGATAAAAGAGATGATGCATCAGCCGATCCACTAGAACGGATGATGGAGCCTGACGGACAACAAAGATTAACCCTCCGTCAAGCCAACCAAGTATTGAATAAATCAGACTTATTGAAAGCATTGAACATACCTCCTGGCTCTCCGATGGAAGACGAGATTGAAAGACTCCTAGTATCAGTACAAACAAGTGCAGACTTCATAAACCTTGCGAAAGATAAGCCACAATTCTCATGTGCCTCTGCCGTCGCATTATCAATGGCATTGACAGCATCACCAACCATGGAGATGGAGACACAAAGGATAAAACAAAGATCAGACATCCAGTTAGCATCACAAGCATATACACGAGAAAGTTGGCAGACTGCTATTGATCAGATGTCACGGCTTGACATGGTCGCATAGCCTTTCAAGCAAGCGTTTAATCATATTCTTGCTTACAGCATGCTTTTTCAATGCTTCACATACAAGAAGATCAAGATATTCGTCGCCAACACATGTTTTACCTTCTACTGCTACGGGAGCATCCATCTTCTCTGAGCCTATAATCTCGATAACGTATCTTTCAGGCTTCAATGTCTGGATGCCAACACGCCTGAATCCTGCATCACGGACAACAACTAAGAACTCTTCAACCTTCTCAAGCGTTCTGGCAACCACATGCAGTATCGGTGGCTCGCTCTTGAACCAGACAGAATCCTTCGAAGGCTTTAACGCATTCCTAACATCATCTACAGTCAAATCCAGATGCCATTTACCAAGGAATTTCCCCAAACCCTTCCCCCCACCATCCTCATACAAGACGATACGCCCAGAACAACTGGAAGTAGTATAATAGTCCTCTAATTCATTTATGAAATCTAAAAGCTGGATAAGATCCTCATCAACATCTCCAACCCTAACTGAGGCATGATAATCATTCAATGCCTTCTTCTTCTGTTGTTCGAACTTCATACTATCCTAATATTTAATATTACTACTAAATGATATAGCATGGTTGAGGAAGACAAAGAAGAAAAAGGATGGTGGAAGAAAGAATACTGGTATCTCTTCCCAGTCATACTACTATTCATCTACGCTAGTGTATACTATCTCTCAAGACCTAATACTACTACAACATATGTCTCTGGGATAAAGGTTGTCTCAGAGATACCACTGGAAAATCTGGCTAGTCCAAAATACAATTATATTGCCTTATACAATACAACCGAGACTAATTCTGAACTAACCTGTAAGTTCGGTTTATCAGCGATATCACAGCCTAATATCAAGGGGTATCGTATTGTTATCACTGAAGGAGACACTGGAATCTATTTGGGACAGAAAGAAGCCCAGATTAAGGGGCGCAATCAGGAGGAATTATTAGATGCTTGCCACACCTTCATGTGTATGCGAGAAGAGATAGACTGCCCGGAATTCTCCAAGCTCAGATGGTTCGCCCTCAATGCAGAGACCATGAGCATAATACTAGACAAAGAAGCGGGGATGGATGGCGGGCGAGGATATGCTGAACTTGTCGGAGTACTATCCTATATTCAATCCAAGCTTGTTGATACTAATAAAGATGGTTTCATGGAGCAAAAGGAGATCGATGCGAATAAATTCTTCATATTTCCTTTTATCATGGAGAATGGATCATGCACTCCACAACCCTTCCACAACCTGGTTGAAAACTGGACTGGTGGAAACGATTCATTCGACTGCAATGAATTAGATCCAGCTATTATGATCAAGATCTCAGATGAAAAATCAATCAAGATAGATGGCAGAAGGATAATACTGTCCGGAGACGACAAAACACTTCACGATGAGTCAGTCATCTTAAGGGATGCGATAGCCCCCGACTGGATTAGAAGAGTCTACGGATTCAAATAAAAAAAAGATGACAATACACGGAGACGTTGTATACGAAGACCAGATATCAAAAAAACTAAAGACTAATACAGAATTATTTGCATTATTCATCGGATTATTCCTCATGCTGGCTGTAACATTTCAACTGCCCATGGTTTACAAGATAATCATGTTGCCAGGGATTGTCGGATTCATCGTAGTGTTCTACAAGAAAGGATCAGGTATAAATTATGATTCTAGATTCAGGATATTTGATGATGGGGTAGAAGCAGTCAAAGAAAAGAGATTCTATGCTTGGAACGAGCTTGACAAAATTGAGATCATACCAGGTACAATAGGCACAAGAGCAACACCAACCTATATCGCATTTATCCAGGGAAATAATGTAGTTGCCATAGCAACCAACCTAAAGAAGAACGAGATAGAGAATATCAAGGGACTATTCCAAAGATACGGTGTTAAAATCGCCGTTAAACAATAAATTTGCCAAAAGAAGTCTTATTATATCAGACAATACTATCGTTTTTCCAATTAATTCATATAAAAAACCTATACTGCCCATAATTTAATAATGCAAGCACCAAAATCGGATCAAGATATTGTAAGACAGTTGATATCAAGCAATTCAGATCTAGACCAAAAGCTATCTGGACCTATGCATTGGATCACATCTGCTTCACCTGGATGGGATAGATCCGGTACTACTCTTCATCGTGATGGAGTACCACAACACAGTGAATCTGATACTTCCGTGGTATCTCTGATGCGTCAAGCACAATTTGAAATACAACAGATTAATCCCTTTCAAGGAAACATGGAGGACCATACTAGAAGTGCATTCAACATTGCTGCTAACCTTGAAAGGATAGATGAGGTACAAACTGCACGGGAAGTATTGACTTCAGCGTGTGAGACATTCTTAGGTGCAGTGGCAAATCCAGATAGACTTGAAAACATTGCGAGAGACTCTAGACCTGATATACGATTAGGGAAACCAAAGGAAAGACCCACCCTAAAAAGCAGACAAAGAACTTCTGGCATGGAAAATAGTCCAGAACATCAAGATTTAACTCGAAGACATCAGGAGAAGGTAGCAATATCTGTTGGAAATGGCTTCGCAACTCTGGGAACTCTATTCATGGAGATTGAAAAGCCCAAGATGGCGAGACAATTCCTCCTGACAGCAGCAGAACAACTAGAAAAAGCTGGAGACCCAAGTTCCCTTGAAGGAGTATCTCGAAAACTCCAAGAGTTAGGAGAACCAGAAGCAGGACAAATAATGGATAGAGCAGTCCACGCACATGCCCAAACAGACAGTATAAAAGTTTTATACGCCCTCAGAGAAAGATTTAGGGACGAAAAAGTAGGCTACAAGGAAATAGAAGACAAGATCAAGAGCATCCCAGTAATTAAACGAATAGGATATCGTTTAGCTCATGGTAGCATAAAGCATGATAATAGCAAAAACCGAGATAAAGTCTTCGAAGACATGATAGACGAGTTGGAAGAATTTCAAGCACCAGTAACACACTTTGAACAAACATTAGACTTTTTCAAGGATGATACAATATCCCGTCCATTCTATGAACGATTGACTAAAATCTTTAAATTAAGAACCCCGACAGCCAAGATAAAAGCGGTTATGGAAACATATGATGCAAGGATTAAAGCGAGAGAGAAGGGAGGAGCACAAAGATCTGTGGATCATGACTACACCGATTCACAATCGGGAAGTACCCCTTCACAAGGAGGATGGTGGAATGGGGATCAGGAACCAAAAGATGAAGGAACCTGGAATGAATAGACAACAAACACATTTTTTCTTATATTCCTAATAATGGATCAACAATGGGTGTTAACTTAAAGGACTTGGTCCCACACATGGAGATAGCATTCGACGATCTTAGAGATAAGACGCTGGCAGTAGACGCACTCAACACGATATACCAATTCCTATCATCGATAAGACAACCGGATGGCACACCATTAATGGACTCACAGGGAAATGTAACATCACATCTCACCGGCCTACTCTACCGGACAAGCAATTTCTTGAAGATGGGTATCAAGCCGATATACGTGTTTGACGGAAAGCCTCCAGACCTAAAGAGAAAGACACTTGATGAAAGACGGCGGATAAAGGAGCAAGCATTAAAACAGATGCAGGAAGCTAAGGCCGAGGGCCGTATCGAGGATGCTGCTAAATATGCTAAGAGGACTAGCAAGCTGACCAGGGAGATGAAGGAAGAATCCATGAAGCTCTTGGAGCTTATGGGCGTACCCTATATCAAGGCTCCAGCGGAAGGGGAAGCGCAATGTGTTCACCTATGCAAGAAGAATGATGCATGGGCTGTTGCAAGCCAGGATTATGACGCCCTACTCTTCGGCGCACAAAGACTTGTTAAAGGATTGACTATGAGCGGACGACTAGAACTATCCTTAGTCGAGCTTGAAACAGTATTAACAAAGCTAGGCATCACCCGAGAATCACTAGTAGACTTGGCCATACTCGTCGGCACAGACTTCGATCCAGGAGTAAAAGGGATCGGACCCAAGAAAGCTTTGAAGGCAGTGCTTGACGGTAATATAGCTGACATAGAAAAAGACTTCGACATGGATGAAGTCCGGGCAGTATTCAACGACCACCCAGTCACAGACGAATACGAGATAAGCTGGGGAGCATTAGACGAAGAAGGACTCATAGAACTACTATGCGGTGGCCACGACTTTAGCGAAAACAGAGTAAGAAAAACATCATCTGATCTAAGAAACAGTTATAAACAATTCAGCCAACAAAAACTAGACGCATGGTTCTAGCAGTATCCGTTTGGAAACCTCTTGCTTCTTATATTAATCCTACTCATTAAACCCTGGGAATGAGGTTGATGAAATATATAGTGGTCTTGATATTGGTTGGGGGTTGTATAAGACAACGGGGAGAGATTATTGTGTCAACCACGATGATATCCAAAACCACCACATCCTCGTTGTAGTCCACGTCCATGACTCCCTCCTCATCAACCTCATCCTCAACAACTACGAGTACTACGACAATTACAGATACAATCTAAAACAATGGATCAGGTGAAACTAAGATTTTTTCTCCCACTTCAGAAGATGAGCGACCTTGCTCAAAGTCGAGCCGTCACGTATCTCCTTCCTCAACCTAGTCTCACGCTCCAAGACATCCTGAGCCCTATTAGCATATTCAACAGCCTTCTGCTTCGGCAATACAATAACACCATCTTCATCCCCAATCACCCAATCACCGGGCGAAACTTCAACACCCGTAATATTCAAAGGCACATTGATTTCTCCGAATCCCTTAGGCTCCCCTGCATTAGGCGTGACCATACTCGCATAAGCTGGGAATCCAAGAGCCTTAATCTCTTCAATATCCCGTATCGCACCATAGATAATAACTCCTGAAAGCTTCTTCTTTAACGCGCTCTCAGTAGCCAACTCACCCCAAATAGCCGGACCCATTCCTCCAGCGTCAATCACAATAACATCGCCTTTTTTAGCCGCATCAATAGCCTCGACAGGTTTAGCCCAATCCCCTGGATAAGTCCTACAAGTCACAACTTCACCGACAAACTTGCCGGGTGATACTTGTTTCACACTATCAAAGGCAGGTTTTCTATGAAGCGCGTCGGAAAGATTAGCACTAGAAACCTTCTCAAGAATAGATCTGATATCCTGACTCCTCTTGTAAAGAACCGACTTGATTTTTTTCCCTGAGTCAACAGCATTTCTAAAATCCTTAACTGTCTTACAAACATCATCAGACTTTGTTATCGCACCACCGATGATGACTATCGACGCCCCAGCATTAACCGCATCCAAAACAGTCTCCGTATTCAATCCTCCAGCAACACCAACCGGCACCTCAACGGCAGCAACTACTTTTTCAACAATATCAAAACTTGTCTTAGCCTGCATCTGCTCGTCAATACCAATATGGACAGACACATAATCCACACCCCACTCCGAAACCTGTTTAGCTCTTTCAACAACATCATCCACGCCAATCAAATCAACAACAATCTTAACACCATAATTCCTACCAGCTTCAACACACTCCTTAATAGTCGCATCAGACGCCTGACCACAAACATCAACAATATCAGCCCCAGCCTTCGCAGCCGACTCCACCTCAATCCTACCCGCATCCATAATCTTCATGTCAGCCATAATCATCTTATCAGGAAATTCCTCCCTAAGCTTCCTAACACTATCAAGTCCCTCACTCTTAATCAGCGGGGTCCCAGCCTCAATAATATCCACTCTTGACGCTGCTTCTACCGCAACCTTCAAGGCCCTATCAAGGTTTATGAAGTCTAAAGCTAGCTGGATCAATGGCTTCATGGCAGTATATTTTAAAAAAAGAGGTAATAAATAGGGCGATGATAGTACTAGTTAAAATCCTGGTCGTATTTATGGTCCTTGTAGCCTTGGTCAGGTTCAAAGTCAATGTTGGATTATCGCTAATACTAGGCTCGCTCCTATTCGGATTATTATTTGGCATGGGACTCGGACAAATCGTAAAAACCGTGTTACAAGCATGTATTGACATAAAGACATTAACCCTATTAGCCATGGTTCTACTCATAACGCTTCTTGGAAATGTCATGAAACACATGGACAGTCTAAAAAACATAATCAAGAGTCTAGAACAAATCTTCAAGGATAAACGTGTTGCCGCAGCAACAATACCCGCATTCATCGGACTGATGCCTATGCCTGGTGGAGCCATGCTTTCAGCACCCCTAGCAGGAGAAGTCATGAATAAGATGAAGGTATCATCTGAAGTAAAGACAATCGTAAACTACTGGTTTAGGCATATGTGGGAATACATCTTTCCACTATATCCTGGGATAATACTTGGTGCCGCCATCTATGGGATAACATTCAAGGAAATATTCATAACAAATAGTGTTTTAACAATAATGCATTGCGTACTCGGCATCCTCTTCATATACTTCATGGTCGAAGAAGGAAAAACCCGAAGGAAAAGAAGCCACCAAGGAAAAAATGTAAAAATACTTATAAAATCTGTGTGGCCGATAGCGTTCGTGGTACTTGCAAACATCTTCCTAGGGATAAACTTGATAATCTCATTAATCCTTGTTCTCACCATCCTGTTTTTCCAGTCTGGTTATTATAAAGGATTCAGGTCAGAGGTTTTCAAAGAGAGTATAACATTGAATATGACTGTGTTGATACTGAGCGTGATGATATTCAAGGCGGTTATCGAAAAAAGTGGTGGTGTCAATGATCTGCCCCAAGTCTTCATCGGACTAGGGATCCCCACACCACTAGTATTGTTCACAGTTCCTTTTGTCGTAGGATTATTGACAGGCTACAGTGCTGCTATCGTGGGAATGACATTCCCGCTTCTCGTAGTATTCAATACACCAGAAGTCTCTAATCTCTCCCAGTTCATGCTAGCTTATGCCGGCGCTCTAATGGGACTGTTTTTATCTCCTGTGCATCTATGCCTTGTATTGAGTAGAGAATATTATAACGCGGATTTCAGGAAGGTCTACGGATTATTAATCCCTCTAATCTTCTGTGTGTCAATATTCGCATGGATAATGTATCTTACAGGATGGCCGCAGATTATTTG
>CAYREE010000022.1:0-22261 GCA_964423225.1 uncultured archaeon
GTCGCAATCCCTATGTGTCTTGAAAACCTACGGCTTCCCAGACATAAAGCATAAAAGAATTTAACAATAGTATTGGACATCACAGCTATTGTTATCGCATTCACAGCGACATCAGGAGCAACAGAACCTTCCTTAGCAAGTGAAGCCATCGATAATGTTATCGCATCAACATCAGCAAGTCCCGAGACCAAAGCTGCAATATAAACTCCGCTCTTACCCATATTCGTCCGTGTGAAATACACAAGCAATAATACTAAAACAAAAAATCCTGCAAACTTCAATGCAGGACCCATGGCGAAAGGACTCTTCAAATCTATATCCGCCTTAAGTTTACTCCTCGTACTCCATATGACAACCGCTGAAACAAATGATGCACAACACATCACCCCGATTGAAAGCAATAGATCACCGAGGATCGCCTTGTTCACAACGATCACCTCGAGAATTATCCTAGGATACATGACTGTGAACGCGATAAGAGTTGCAAATGCACCCGGCCTATTCCATCCACTAGACTCCTTAGATTTGGCTGCCATAGCAGTTGTAACTGCAGTAGATGAGGTTAGTCCGCCAAGTAGTCCTGTGAGTCCGATGCCCCTGTTCACACCTAATAACTTCACTAGTATGTATCCGAAATAGCTTATTCCCGCGATCAATACTACTAATAACCATATCTTCTGCGGATTTAAGACTCCCCATGGATCGATCGCAAAGTCTGGGAGTATTGGTAGCACTATGAATGTTATCACAGCGAACTTGAGAGTGTCCTGGATTTCAATAACCTCTACACGTTTGATGAAATCCTGGGTGTATTCCTTGACTTCTAAGAGGATTGCTGTTAACACGCCTAGTATTATCGCGATGGATCTTGTCTCAGGATAAAAAGCTAGGAATCCAAGTGTGAATACGAATAACTGTGCTATCTCAGTGGTAAGCCCGATATCCTTCTGGTTCTTACTGGTTCTAACATATCCGATCGCGATGAGAGTAACATATCCAAAAGCCATTACTAGTGGGAAATACTCGCTTTGTTTACTGTTGATTAGTGCTAGGGTCGTACCGAACATTGAGGTCAATGCAAAAGTCCTAACACCAGCAGTTAAAGTCTTTGTATCCTCATCATGCTCCCTCTCAATGCCAATAAGACCTCCAATCCCAAGGGAAATGAGGAAGCCATACAATATGTTAATGTCAATCATATTGGATAAATTATTTCCTACTATGATTAAAAGATTATTATATCTCCATTATATCCTTTTTTATCCATTATAATCAATAATTCAACTCATATTCATACGAATAATCTAATATGGCCTCGGAATTATTATCTCAAATGATGTTTGGAAATACTTTGACTCAGTATGGAATGGCTTTAGTGATTGTTTTAGCATCCATTATTTTGGGCAAGATTGTCTATTACTTCATAAATAATCACTTGAAGAAATTCACTAAGAAGACTAAGACTGAGCTTGATGATCATTTGATAAGGGCTGTTGAGGGTCCGATAGTCTTATTGATCATAGCATTCGGAATATCTCTTTCATTAATGACATTGAATGTTCCCGGATCATTAATAGGGTTTTCAACAGGTATTACGACAGCATTATTTGTTATTGCAATAATCTGGATGTTGAACCGGATAATAGACATCCTTTTCAAGGAATATATCACACCGTATACTAAGAAGACTAAGTCTAGCCTGGATGAACAGCTTGTACCTGCTGCAAGAAAAGGGATCAAGTCGATAGTTATTATTATGGGTCTACTTATCCTCATCAGTAATTTTGGTATTGATATCACTGCATTAGTCGCGGGATTGGGTATTGGAGGGCTTGCACTCGCTCTAGCATCAAAGGATACTGTTGAAAACCTGTTCGGTGCATTTGCAATATTCATGGATCGTCCATTTAGGATAAACGATCGTGTAATCCTTGATGGTGTGACTGGTGAAGTCATGGAGGTCGGTTTAAGGAGTACTCGGATCAAGACACTTGACAATACTGAGCTGTACATACCTAATGCGCGTGTCGCACAATCCAATATCGAGAATATCTCACGTCCCAACAGGCATCTGGCTCGTTCATTCCTCCTTGGTGTGAAATACGATACTACTTTAGCGAAGGTTCAGGAAGGAATCGAGATTATAAAAGAATTGCTACCGCAGACAGAAGGTGTTTCAGACAAGTATGTGCCAACAGTCGTCTTCAGAGAATTTGCAGCATCAAGCCTGAACATCTATGTAAAATTCTGGGTTAATGATTATAAGAAGAGGAATCAGATAGTAGATCGTGTCAACCAACGGATTAAGGAAATGTTTGAAGCGGCTGACATAGAGTTTGCATATCCAACACAGACGATACACTTAGAGAAGGATGACTAGTGGATTAGCAATAATGCTCCTGAAATGATGATCAATATGCTTATAAGCCCTTGTTTTTCTTGTCAGGATATAAAGTCCTATCTGAGTATCCTTCCAGTTCCTCCTCTGGCTTGCTATCTGGAATAAGACAAAGGTTGCGACAATAATAAGTATGAATCCAAGAGCTGTTTTGATGAACTCGTCGATCATATACCCATCACGCCTCATAAAGTAAAGTAGATGGACTCCAATCACCGATGCTGGCATACCTCCTAGGATAAGATAGCCTGCTACCTTCAAGTCTACTGTATTCTGCTTATAATGTGTTATTACTCCAATAATCTTTGTCAATGCAGCATATGCAAGGTCTGTTCCCACGGCAGTGATAGGCTTTACACTCAATAATAAGATCAGGATGGGAGTCATTAGAGCTCCTCCACCCATCCCAGTCAATCCTATCAGGGATCCGACAAAAAAACCAGCGATTGAAAACCTGATGTCAAGCAATGTGTTCCCTCAGAGAACCTATTTTTATCCGCCACAGTCTTGCAGACACTGTTGTTTAGCTTGTGCGTCAGGAATCATCTCACACATACTACATGCATCCGGCATGCCCTGGCCTTGCTCCATCTGCTTTGTCAATTCTTCCTGCATCTTCTTCATGGACTCTCCGAAATCTTTGAACTCTATCCCTGCTGGAGGCTGGAAAGTTGATGCAGGTAAAACATCCGGTCTACAATCAACGTTTGTAGACATCTTTGCGATAGTCTCGATGTCCTGGTAAGAATTGCTATCTTGTCCTTGGTCTTGGGTATCTCCTTGAAGCTGTTTCATCTCATCTAGATTATACTTCATCCCTTCCTTCTCACCATTCCTCCAGATATATGCCCATTCACCGTCGCTAATAGAATTGAATACCATTCCCTGGGCCTTTACCGTTGACTTGAATTTCTCACCTTTTATCCAGATATCTGCTTTTGCACCTTCTACAGTATACGTGCATTTATATGATCCTCCAGAGGCGATTGCGGAAGCCATGTCTTTAATCGATTCAACAACGCCTCCCTTGGCTTGTGTGGTTTGAGGTGTTTCAGAAGTTGTTTGTCCGCCTGTTTTCTGAACAGACTCATCAGATCCTCCACCACTACAAATACACCCAGTCATATATGCTAATACTATAAGAATTATGATAATCTTTTTCATCATACATCACCTCATATAAAGAAAAACAATAGTCTTACATGAATATAAACTTGTCACTTTCCCCTACTTCATTTATTCATATTCTAATTCTATATCATGGGTGAAGACCTTATGATCCACGATCATATCCAGGAGCTACGGACAAGAATAATAAAAATCATACTGGCAGTAATCGCCTTGTCAGTAGTATTCTATCCTTTTTCAGACGAGCTTGTATTAATGATCAATAAAGACCTTCTAGGAGGATACGCTCAAACCCTAGTGTTCACAACACCTATTGAAGCCATCCCAATACTCATCGGAATATACGTTTCAATCCCATTCACAATCCATGAACTATTCAAGTTCACGGCTCCAGGCCTATACCCCAATGAAAAAAAATGGTTTGTGGTCGGACTAATCGGATCAATAGGCTTATTCACTATTGGCTTGCTATTCACCTACCTAATCCTACTACCATTAATGTTAAAATTTCTTATCTCCTATTCAGTGAGTATCGCGCGACCAATGCTTATCATCGGAGAGTTCTACTCCTTTGTTTTTCTAATGATGTTGTGTATGGGATTATTCTTCCAATGGCCACTTATTGTTGGTGTATTATCTCGGCTGGGAGTTGTAAACCAGAAATTATTATCTAGTAACAGACATTACGCAATACTAATCTGTTTCGTAGCTAGTGCGATAATAACAGATCCATCATTCATAACACAGTTAATCCTTGCAGTACCCATGATCATCTTATATGAGGTTGGTATACTGGTTGCTAGGATTATGGAACATTAAGCGCAGTCTTCCGGGCAATTACATACTGATTCTAGTTCAGCATCGCATTCCCCATTACCACAGGGACTGCAGACTGTTGGCAATAGTCTTTGAGCCATGTTTTCAAAGCATTTTCCGTCTTCTGACCTTGTATACTGGTCTTTTTTAAGGAGTCTCTTCATACCCTTCTCATCACAATTGTTTTTGACAATCCGTATCACGCATGCTCCATTATCACAGTATGACCTGGTTTCTGGGATGTCGGTAACATGGCAGCTTGGTATCATATAGCATGTGGGTTGATAGCATTCATAATCATACGAGCATTTCTCCCCTGTTTTTTTAGATGGCTTCCATGTCCAGGCTTCGTTACAGTAAAAATTATTGTTGTCTGTCCTATCTCCCGGTTTGCATGATTCGGTAGCGCATTTTCCAAGGTCTTTCTTATAATGGTTGCATACTCCAGACAGGCAGTCACTATGTTCTTTACAGGCATGGTCAACTGATTTTTTAATCATAGATGTTGTTGATTCTGCAATCTCTTTCTGCTTCAAACACCCATTAATCCCCATGGTTGTCAAAAAAAGAATTGTAGATAGAATGATTATCTTTCTCATATTACTTCATCCTGCTGGTTGAGCCGGCTCATCATTCTTCTCTTCCCGCTTTTCCGTGCTAGAAGCATTTTCAAACTCTTTTTTCGCAAGTCCAAGGCTTCTTGCAAGCTCTGGCAGCCTTTTCCCTCCAAATAATAGGAGTATTATCAAGAATATGAACAATAATTCTGTTGTTCCAATCATAGCGTATAATAATTAAGAATAGATTAATAAAGGATTTCCATACACTTGATTAGTCATCCTTTAAATTTTAGGATCCCATCCGCTATGTATTCCCTAAGCTTCTTGTACATTAACTATTCACTCAGATTGGTATCCATCATCACTATAACTACTATTTTTTTTTATATTTATTTTACTGCTATCGCCGCGTCTGCGAACATCTGCAAGTCTTTAGCTAGTTCGATGCTATTCTTCTCAGTCGGGAAGGGGAATACTCCCGTGATATCGTTTTTTATTAGCTTGTTTATCAGTTGGTGAGCGAATTTTAGGACCATCACATTATCCTCGAAATAATAGGGTAGCATGGCAAGGGAGTCTACTAGACAAGCATTCACCTTCCTCTCGTGGAAGCTGTTGTAGATGGAATCAGCAAGACCAACAACATCAGTGTTAACATCCACTTCCGTGATATCTACTTTCTTCTTGAATCCATCTCTTAATAAATTCCCAGGTTGTTTTACTGTCTTTAACAATTCAACTGATTTACGCCATGTGCTCTTAGTCTTAATCTCATGGTGTGTACCATCGATGAAATAAAAATTGTTTTTATCTATGGATTGAATTGCATCGACATTGAATTTGTTAAATTGTTTTAAAATGACTTCTGGGGACCACACAAACGATAGAAATCCAGTTTTTTTATATTTACTGGACATTATCTGGCATAATTGCATAATCCATTTCACATGATTGCATTCTGGAAGGGCTATAAATATTATGTGTTTCTCATATATGGCATTTCTAATCTTTTCAATGGTCTGGTCTCTAGTATTACTACTTGGGATTTTCATTTAAGCACTTTTTTAATCCTTTTCATAAAGTTTTCAATATCTATGGGTTTTTGAATATAGTCCAACACACCAAGTATTTTTATGTCATCGATACCTTTCTCATGGAATTCCGCTACAGTAAGAAATATAATCTTGAAATCCTTTTCAGGATGTGCCGATCTAATCTTTTCAATAGTTGTCCTACCACTCATCTCTGGCATGAAGAAATCCATTATGATAAGCTCAGGATCCAATCCATCATTAAGCATATCGAGACATTGTATCCCATCCCCGGCTATAATGACTTCATGACCCTCTTTTTCAAGCAGGGTCTTCAATGATTCAGCTATGTCTGGTTCATCATCCACTACTAGTATCCTTTTTTTCATCTTCTCCTCCCTTAGCAATTGGTAAAGTAAAATAAAATGTGCTGCCCTTACCCGCGACACTCTCGCACCATACTTTTCCGTTATGACGTTCTATAATGCTTTTCACAATGGAGAGTCCTAGGCCACTGCCACGATATCTTCTTGTTATCGTATGATCGACTTGATAAAACCTTTCGAATATCGTCGATTGTTTGTCTTTTGGTATGCCTAGTCCTGTATCTGACACACCTACTTCCAGAAATCCTTTTATTTCTTCCACGGTGATGGTTATGCCTCCTTTTTCTGTGAATTTTATCGCATTGTTTGTAAGATCGACTATGACTTGGATTATCCTATTCTGGTCTGCGATCACTTTAGGCAGTTTTTTATGCATATTGATTTTGAAATATAATCCTTTTTCCTTGGTCTGATCTTTCATATCCTGGCTGACGTCGTGGATTAGTTTCTTCAAGTCTGTCTCAACCATATTGAATTCGAGCTTTTCAGTATCGATCTTCTTGATAATCATCACATCGTCTATGAGCCTCATGAGCCTTAAACAGTTCCTTCTTATTATCTCCATACTCTTCTTCTGTTCATTGCTGCATTTGCCATACATCCCCGACAACCACATCTCAGCCTGGATTTTTATGGGTGTCAACGGACTTTTCAATTCATGGCTGGTTATCGAGAGGAACTCATCTTTCAGCCTGTCAAGTTCCTTTACCTTATCTAGCTTTCTAAGCTTTTCATTGGCTTGCTCAAGCTTTTTGATGTTTTCTTCAAGGCTTTTCCGAGCGTTTTCAAGTTGTTTAGTCCTTTCTTGTACCTGTTCTTCGAGTTTGACCCTCTCCGTTATCTCTGTAGATAACAGCTTTTCCTGGCTTTCCTTTAAGTCTTGAGCCATATCATTGAATGCTTCCATTAGTTTCCCCATCTCATCCCCTGAGTCTAACTCGATTTTATGGTCGATATCACCCATCCCGATCTTTTCGAAACCTTCTTGCAAGACTCTCAATGGTCTTGTAATGATTTTTGAAAGGATTATGCTGATGCTTCCAGTAGCGATTATTATGAGGATTGCAGTGAACAGGATATTACCTCTTAACTCGCTTAATGTGAGATATGCTTTATCTTCTTCTAATTCAGATATCAAACAAATCCCCTTGTCTGAAATTCCCTTATAACTGCTTATTACAAGCCTATCTTGTTCGTTCGTATATGTTCCATGACCTTTTTCCCCCTCAAGGCATTCGAATATTGAGTCAAGGAATAGGTAATCTTGTCTTATCTGGTCTTCATCTAGGTTTTGTACTTTCTCTTTGAACATGTCTTTATCGAAGATATATGTTCTTATCGGCTGTCCAATGCCTGTTGACTCATTTACTATATCATCTAATGAGTCTTTCGTAATTGACCCTACAAGCATCCCTATGAACCTGTCATCATTGGTTATCGGACTGGAGATAGTCAGGACCATATTCTTGGTTGTATCATCGTATCTTAGTGGGCTGATTATTGTCCGTTTCCTTCCTGTTTTATGATTTATTGTTTTTGACTTATCGTCTCCAACAAACTTTTTGTTTGTTGATATAATTATTTTTCCATTAGGGTTTGTGATGTAGAATTCTTGGAAATATTCCATGTTTTCAGATAAGGTCTTCATGACGGTCTCTTGGCTTGATATAATCCTATATTGTGTTATTGACTTTTTATTTGACATAGTTTCGATATCAAGTGTTCTCTGGTTCAGCCATTCGTCAATCATATACTCTTTCGTGAGTATGACACGGTCTAATTGTGCTTCAGCCTTTTCCTGTGTGAGGGTTTTTATTGTTTCGAGGAAGATATACGCGATCAGGGCGGTAATAATGACTGTTAATAATGTAATCGTCAAAACGAATTTTTCACTTATCTTCATCTTAATAATAATGTATTGGATGCGAATGTAATATCTATTGCTTCTTGTAAGAAATATGTTTTAATAAAAAATAATAAGAAAAAAAGAAAAAAGGTGAGGGGTTTTTATTCTACCCTCATGTCTGGTGTTTCGCCGTCTAGTATGGCTTCTGCAGCATCCCTGTAACTGTCCATGACATAGGGTATGCCTGTTAGTTCTGCGCAGTCCTTTGTAAGGCTCATAATATCGTTCCTGGATATGTATGGTACGCTGAACTTCCTTGCTCCAGCCATAAGCTGTTGTAATCCGACCTGTAGTTTCTGGACTCCAGTGTAGATACCGATCGCGCCAAGCGGCAAATCCTTGATCTCTTTACCGTACTTCTCCTCGAGCTCTGCGTAACAGACAAAGATTTCCTCTGCCTTCTTGCCGAACTGGGCTACTGTCTTGGGTAGGTCGTCATCCTTGATCCACTGTGCGATGTTCTTACCGACCATTCCAGGGATCATTAAAGCACGTCCCATACATACTGCTTTAGTGTATGGTGCACCGAGTGCTATTGCCTTGAAGATGTGGTCTTCGGTCGATAGTCCGCCTGCGAATGCAAGATCTGGTACCCTAAGCTTCTTTTCAGTCAGCTTGTCTGCGAATTCTACTGCTGCTGAATGTAGGTAGATGGCGGGTACTCCCCACTCGTTCATCATTGCCCAGGGGCTCATACCTGTTCCACCGGGTGCTCCATCAATTGTCAGTAAGTCGATTTGCGCCTCACTGCACCAGCGCATTGCCATTGCAAGCTCTGGTAGACCGTATGCACCAGTCTTTAAGGTTATCCTCTTGAAGCCTAGTCCGCGTAGCCTGTCGATCTCAGACATGAAACCTTCCTTGCTTACGAAACCTAGCCTAGAGTGCCTCTCGAACTCTTTGATCGCGCCAGCCTTAAATGCAGCCTGTATTGCAGGATCCTCTGGATCTGGTGTCACGATGTATCCACGGCTCTTTAGCTCTTTTGCTCTTTCGAGCGTCTTGACCTTGATCTCTCCGCCTATACACTTTGCACCCTGTCCCCATTTGAGTTCTATTGTGTCTAGTTCGTGTTTGCTTGAAACATATTCTGCAACGCCTAGTCTTGTGTCTTCGACATTCATTTGTACAAGGATTTCTCCATAGCCTGTATGGAATTCCTTGTAGACTTTTATCCTCCGATCCATTTCTGGAGATGAGGTTATCTTCTTGTCTTTGTCAAGCTTTAGCTCAGGGTCTATTCCGCAAACGTTCTCTCCGCATACGAGGGTGATCCCTGCGATTGCAGCGCCTTTTGCAAAGTGTTCCCAGTTCTTCCTTGCGATCTCTGTTGATCCAAGGGCTCCAGTGAATACGGGGGTTTTTAATTTTACTTTTTTACTCCATCCGTATTCTGTCTCAGTGTTCACGTTCGGAAACCTTGCGTCGTCTGGATCAGGTTTTAATCCTTTATCTAATCCCACTGCACCCACAGCGTATCCATGGATGTTTAAATGGGAGTAGTCTATCGGATAATCCTTGTCAGCACCTGCTGTAATATCTCCGAAGGGACCTGGGTACAATAATTCCCTGCCCCTGAAAGTGGCCTTGAACATGTCGCAGTTTCCTTTGCAACCGTCCAAACACTTTGTGCACACGCCTGATTGGGGTGCAACGTTCCTAGAACGATTCACTGTCCCCAACGCTTCGTTCGAATTTGGTTTTCTCAGATTCATTTTTTTTATTTCACCTGTATATTTTCAAGACTTAAGGATTTCAACAAACGCCAACCACCATTCCTGCTGGTATTTGAAGAAATGACTGTAAAAAAAACCAGATAATCGGTATTATTACAGTATTACTCGCTGTAGAAGATATTCTATTACCCCTTAAAAAGAACTAAGTTACAAATTTAAACTTTATCTAACATTTTTTCTTACATTTTCAACTTTCTATTCGTTGATGTCTATCTGGGGGTTTAGAATCATTGACTTTTAATAAAAACAATTTTTTTTGGGTTGAGTAATTCAAACTAGTGTTTTTTTTATACATTGAAGTGGACTGGTTTTGCTCATCATTTTTTTTCATTATCATCCTTATACTAATTGATGGTCCCGGATACTATCCATCGTCGCAGGTTTATCGAGCAGGTGACTGCGGGGGCGCTTGGACTTGTAGGTTTAAAGAGTGTTGGCTGCAAATCCGATGAATCTTCTACTTCTGATCCTCAGGTTGAGAAACCACCTGTTGTCAAACAGGATGTTACGGCAGTCGATCCTATCCAAAAGAGTTTGAATGATGCTCACGCAGCATGGTCGGAACATGTTGCAATAGGAGATAGAATTTCTAGTGATAATCCACTCATAGTACGGGAAATATTCACTAAAGCTGTTGATCCACCGAATATCATGGGTTCTGCTGAATTAAGGGAGGGTTTTTTAGATTATGAAAAATTTACTAGTGATATCCTGGTAAGCCTTACTCATGGTCATGGATATACCCATGAGCGGATTAGGGATCTTATCTTCCATCTAAGGGATAATAAGCTTCTTGGGGCAAGATCAATGGATTTTCCACAGCAAGCTTTTAAGGATACGCAGCATCTTCTAGAAAACAAGGATTTTATGGCTTTTATGGGGGAGTTATATAAGGATGCGACTCCTGATTGCGATGAAAATTCTTCGATTTACGCGGCTTGTTATCTAACTCGTCTATTAGGTGAGAGACAGTCTGGACAGTTCGAGTTGACGAGTGGATTATACATGCATCCTACGATTGCTCCTACTGGGGCATTCCATCAATGGATTTCAATAAATGGTAAGATTGTCGATCCTTCGATTTATCCTGACGATGGGTATAAAGAAAGAGGGGTTGGAACAAATTATATACCCATTGTATCCTCTCGCATGAAAAAGGAAGGTACCACAATTACTACTGATAGGACCATTAACTGTTTTCCTCGAGAAATGGAAGAAAACCTAATTACACTTTTCCACTGACTGGTGAGCAGGGTTTCTTGGAGACGGTGGCTGGATGTTTTCCAGATCCGATTGAATCCGCTGAATTCCTGATTGCGGCAAGGGATTATATCGATGATAAACGGGTAAAGGGATTGATCAACTCCACGGTTTATAATGTCCTGCATATGTACAGGTTCGAAAAGACTGGTTCCACAGGGCCCGAAGCTCCTGCTACAGGGATGCGCAAACTAGACTTAGAGAAAGAGATACCAAAACTAATGGATGAGGCAAGAAAGATACGGGATCAGTCTTGATTGATATATTCCATTATCTTATCCCGATATGCCTTATGTATCCTTTTAGTAATACTGCCTGGTTTATCACCTATGGTCTGATCATCGATCTTTTTAACAGGCATGACCTCTATCACTGAATTTGTGATGAAGCATTCATCAGTGTCAAATAATCTTTCAGGGGATATGTCTTCCTGGATGAATTCGATTCCCTCATCAATCAGGATTTCAGATATAACTTTCCTGGTTACTCCAGGAAGTATTCCAGAATCCAGGCTAGGCGTATGTACTGTATCGTCTTTCACAATATAGATGTTAGATGTTGCTGTCTCAGCGATATTTCCCTCATGATTCAAGATGACTGCATCAAAGAAATCCTTTTCACAAGCCTTCTTCTTTGCCATCAATCTGTCTAAATAGCATAATGTCTTGTTACTCGGTGTGAGAGAAAAATTACTCTGCCTGAATTCTTTAGAGACAGTGAGTCCAACACCTTCAACATAAAGTCTGCTCATGTCTGGAACATCATTCGTATAAATGAAAAAATTCGGTTCGCTTGGACTTGATAAGTCCGGTCTTATCGATCCGATCCCTGAGGTCACATTCAATCTGATATATGCATCTGTCCTATCGTTTGCTTCAAGAATTTTTTCAATAGATTGATTGAACTTGGGGATTAGATGCTCTATCTTTATCCCAAGAATCCTTGCTGAAGCAGACATTCTTTCAAGATGATCATCAAATCTAAATACTATGCCATCATAGCTCCGCATGGTCTCAAACAATCCCTGTCCGAAGAGCAGGCCGTAGTCCATTACATTGATGACTGCGTCTTTTTCATCGACTATCTCACCATTCAAACAGATTTTCTCACTCATTCTTCTAATGCCTCAAATAAAGCTTTAGCCTTGTCTAGGGTCTCCTGATATTCTCCTTCCGGTGTGGAATCATATACTATACAACCCCCAACCTGGATATGCACCTTATTATCCTTTATAACAAGCGTCCTAATAACGATGTTTAAATCCATGTTGCCATTAAAACCGATTCTACCGATAGAACCAGTGTATATACCTCTCTTGTCAGGTTCAAGCTCACTTATTATCTCCATAGCCCTTACCTTCGGGGCGCCGGTAATAGAGCCGCCCGGGAATGTGGCCTTGATAATATCTGTCGGATCGATATTATCTCTAATTATTCCCTCGACAGTCGAAACCATATGGTGGACCGTCGCATACTCTTCGATGATCTCGAATTCACTGACCTTCACAGACCCGTACTCGCATATCCTACCAAGGTCATTCCTCTCCAAATCCACGATCATAAGATGCTCAGCCTGGTCTTTAACACTTTCAGATAATTGTGCTTGCAACCTGATGTCATCCTGCACATCCAAACCCCTAGGTCTAGTACCCTTAATCGGCCTGGTCTCAATATGTTTTCCCTCGACTTTTAAGAATCTTTCTGGAGAACAGCTTAGGATCCACTCATCATCAAAGTTTAAATAAGCTGAGAATGGGGCGGGATTTATCACACGTAATTTTTTATACAAACCATAAGGATTACCTGTAAAACCCTGTGTGAACTTCTGGCTCAGGTTGATCTGGTAGACATCACCGTCACGTATGTAGTGCCTAACTCTCTCGATTGCATCACTATACTCGTGACAAGTGAAATTCGATCTTAACTCACCATGGATACGATAGTCGCAGGTTATGGCAATATTTCCCAACAGTACTCTTACCTCTTCTATCTTCTCGTCTGAAACAGATATTAGCTGAGCTTTCGATGATCCATGGTCATATGATATAATGGTGTCGTAGAATCCCAGGTTTATATCCCACATATCAAGCTCATCATTATTATCAATAGTATACTTGTATAGTGTCTCCCAGAAATCATATCCAAAATATCCGAACGCACCTAATGGATTAGGTAATGTTTTGTATTCGTCAAGCAATTCCTTGAGGCATGCTAGACTATCCCCCTGTTTTTTCAGAATTCTACCCTCACGAATAATCTCGATCTCATCCCCCTTGCTTCTAAATATTAGGAACGGATCAGATCCCAGAACCGAGCATATACCCAGCTTTCCTTCAGTAAGACTGGAATCAAGCATGAAACAATAGGGCCGACCTGATAATAAGTCGAATACTTCTATTGGATCAGTAAAGCCGTCTAGCTCTTCGATGATAATCCTGGAATTATTGATGTTATACATGCTTTAGGCTTTTCCTGGTTTGTCGGCTGGAATAGCCTTAAACAATGCCCCTAGATTATCGCATCATACTCGTGGACGACATCCCTGGTCTTCTCAGCTGCCCTTTTGATATCCTTGGTATTCTTAGCTCCGGTAATAATCATCTTTCCAGAACGGAAGATCAGCATCACAGTCTTAGGTTCATCAAGCCTGTAGACGAGGCCTGGAAACTGTTCTGGCTCATATTCGGTGTTCCAGCATTCTAGAGCTAGTTTATCAAGGTTTACCTTGACGTCGATTCCGCTTGAAGCAACTATATTCTGTACTTCGACGAGGGGTTCCTTCTTTATCTTCACTCCCCCTTCCTTAAGCTTCTTTTTCAGCTGTACTAATGCTGCATCAATATCCTTATTGCTTCTTGCACCAGTACATATGACTTTTCCAGAACTGAATATCAACATAGCTATCTTAGGCTCTCTTATCCGGTATACTACTCCAGGGAAGTTTTCAGGATTATATTCTACTCCCGTAACCTTGTCAACGAATTTCCTCAGATCTATCTTTACGTCTAAAGTGATCGCGGAAACCATATTCTCAACTTTTGTTTCAATCTTCTCAGCTTTTTTCCCAGTCTTCTCAACTTTTTTTTCAGTCTTCTCAACTTTTGTATCAATCGCCATTTTATCATCAAATCAATAAACTAACTAAAATATGTCCTTTATGATTTTTAAATCCATTATACTGGGAAATACACCTTAATTAACAAAGAGGTAGATTATTAACAATGATTGTTGTTGATTCAAGCTCGATAATCTCCCTGGCAGTCAACTGTCTTACCCCGATATTAAAGCTAATGAAGACCGATTTCATTGTGACTCCACACGTCTATAAAGAGATAATATCAAAACCTAGAGAATCAAAGAGGTTTGCTTTTGAATCATTGAGGATCGGGAAGCTTTTTGATGCAGGTATTATGAAGGTGCTAGAATGCAGGACAGACCTGGTCGACCAGATACTGCATGAAGCAAACACCATTTATTCTGTGCGGGGCAAACCATTGAAGATCATACATCGGGCCGAGACCGAGGCATTGGCATTAGCTGGTGAGATGAATGCGGATGCATTGCTTATGGATGAGCGTACTACACGACTACTCCTGGAGAATCCACATAGACTAAAAAAATTATTGTCACATAGGAACAAGTCCAAGGTAAGTCTCAATGAAGAAAAATTAAACCACTTAAAGAGTATACTACCCGAAGTACCAGTGATAAGATCCACTGACTTGATTGCTGTTGCATATGAAAAAGGATTTCTAAAACCTTATGGTGGGGATGATATCCAGGTTTTAGATGCGGCGTTAACCGCATTGAAGCTTAGTGGATGTAGTATCAGCTGGACGGAATTACAAGAATATAAGAAGAATGTCATGTGAAAAACCTTATTAAACACTGTTATTTCTAATAATTACACATGAATCAGGGTGGTCAGCTATCAACCGAATATCTTGTGATAGTGGCAGTAACCATTATCATCGCTCTTGTTGTCGTAATGGTTCTTGGAGGTTTTATTGATCTTGGAACCCTTAATGCAGATCGGGCGACGAAGGCTTACTGGCGGACGACTCCAATATCGCTTGAAAATTGGATGATCCTTAAGAATAAGACTGCATATATCTCACTGCAAAACAGGCATAATAAGGCAATACTCATACATGGATTCCTGCTTGATGGACACAATATACTAGAGGATCCTATACTTCTTCTTGTGGGTCGGAAGACGACATTGTCTGGAGAGGTAAATTCAACCAATGGCTACTATGATTATTCAGTTGAGATATTGTATTCAAGGAATGGTAGGAATCACTCTTTTAAAGGAGTGAAGAATATTCAAGGAAATTTCATGTCAGTATTTGTTACAACGACTACGTGAATGGCTTATACAAGAGTTTGGGAAGTTTCTTCAGCATAAAAGCATAATCTGCTTCACCCCTGAATAATGTCATCAATGTTTTATCACCAGCCTTATCCCCAATCCTCACAAGCTTATCTAATATCTCATCTCGTTGAGTAAGCCAAACCAACCATTTTTGGATAAGATACCCTGTCTTGAACATATTATAGTATTTTCTCACCCAGGCATCTGAATAATTCCTAAGCAATCCAAGATCGTCATTTGAAACAGCTTCGGCTACGGCTTTAGAAGCCATGTCGGCAGCATCCATGACAAAACGCACTCCTTCTCCTATTACTGGATTGCCTTGTAACGCCACGTCTCCAACAATAATCAGATTGTTTTTATGAAACTTCTTCAATGGACTTCCGGTGTTAAATACTCCCGCATGAGCTTCGATCGGTTTCGCATCCACTCTTTTTTTAACCCTCTCTGTCCTCATCATTTCATCTAACATTTCCTTAACTTTCGGAAAATCTTCTCTTATAAGGGTTCCGCAACCAACGATAGCCTTATCATCGCTTAATGGGGAGAGCCAGCCATACCCGCCTTTAAAGGATGAGCCGAGATATAATTCAACAAGGTCTGGATCAGTTTTTAACGGGACCACATACTCGTAGCCAACTGCAGTAACCGGACGCCTTTCATATACTGGCAACTTCTTATTGAATACATGTCCAAGAGCTGAACAGTCTGCATATACAAAAGCCTCGATAACATCATTGTCAGAAAGTGATATGCATGTTATCATCTCGTCTCTAACATCAATATTCTTAGCATATGTGTTATATCTGATCTCAACTCCAGCTTCAATGCATTTCTCTTCAAGTTCAGTAAGTAATAGCCTCCTGTTTATCATGCATGCTTTCCCACCCCGTTCGATAGACGCGTTCTTGGATGCAAAATACAATCTAGTAATCGGATGGGCCACGTCCTCAGGTATATCCCATTGTTTCAGATCAATAAATCCTCCAGCAGTATTGTAAGCTATGTTTCCACTCTCCTTTTTTTTGTCAAATACAAGGACCTTCAAACCAGACTCCCTAGCCCTCCATGCTAGTGTCAGTCCACATGGACCAGCACCTGCAATAATGAGATCATACCTGTTTATCATCACTTATCCTCTTTTCAATATCGACCCAATGCTTGAATTCATCCAACTGTTTCTTTAAAGCGTATGGTTTCCCCCTACCGTAAAAAGCTAACCATCCATTATCAGCGAAATCTTCGGGGATGCTATCATCATGTGCTCTTGCCCTTCTTACGAATTCGATTAGCCCCCTACTTCTAATTAATGAATCTCTCGGCTTTAAAACACCGCTCCAAGTTCCCCATACCTTAAATACAGTGTCTGGGAATCTGCCACCACCCATATCGACAGCTAAAACATCGCATGTTTGAATATGGTGTAAAACCAGGTTCACAGAATCAAATCCCCGCACATCCCCGCATATGAATTCAATTTTATCATTACTTTCAGCAAGATTCTTTAGATCATCAAGGCAGTCTAATCCTTTGTCGACTATTATTGTCTTATCAGCCTTTTCAATATATGACTTAGTACTCAGGCCGACATGCGGTCCGATCTCAACGACTACATCCCCTTTTTGAACTGTTTCAGCTAGGAGTTCCCGGTATTTATTCACATCATAAACTATTGAAATCATCTATAACGTATTTAGTCTGTTATTCATAATAAGGTCGGTCATATGCTGGTAATCCCACATGATTTAAAGATTTAAATCTAATTAATACGAAGGGTTTATCAGGCTTATTGGAGGTAGAATGCGTTTAACTAAACTTGAGTTAAAAGGCTTTAAATCATTTAGAGACAAGACTACCCTTGAGTTTCCCGACAAGTTCATGGGAATAGTCGGGCCAAATGGTTCTGGGAAAAGCAATATCACAGAAGCTATCTGTTTTGTCTTAGGTAAATCACGTGGTTTAAGGGCTGCAAACCTGCCTGAATTGATCTTTAATGGCGGATTGGATAAGAAACCCTCTGATCGTGCCGTTGTTGCTATAACGCTTAAAGACAATGAGGGTAGAAGGCATAAGATCAGTAGGATAATCGATCGTGATGGTCATAGCATCTATAAATTAAATGATTCTCGGTGTACTCGGCAGAGGATAATCGATTTGATTGGAGATAATGAGTATAACATTATCCTTCAAGACGATGTCACAAAAGTCATTGACATGAAGCCTAATGAACGCCGTACTATAATCGATAACCTTTGTGGTATCGCTGAATATGATGAGAAAAGGGATAAATCCATTAATGAGCTTAAAAAAGTCGAGGAGAGGATTTCTGAAACCCATATCATCCTCGGAGAAAAACTCGGTTATCTTAAAGAGTTGAGAAAAGAGCGTGATGAAGCACTGAAATATCAGGATGCTAGGACCACTTTAAAACAATCCAAGGCAACCCTTCTTAATAAGGAGATTCAGAGCATATCAAAACGAGGAGAGAAGATAGACGAGGACACAGTCGGTATGAAGGCGTCTAAAGAAGAAAGTCTTAAGAGTATTGGGGATGCTAAAACACATATTTCTGAAAAGAATAGTTTACTAAAGGATCTGAGCAATCAGATAATCAAACTCGAGGAGGATAAGACGGGTACGAAAATATCTGCAACACAAAGTGAGATAGTTAGACGTCAAGATAAGATCGCAATGCTTTCAGAGAGGCTCGAAGCGGTTATCCAAGAATTTAATGAACGCGAAGATAGGAAGATAATGTTTAACAAGGATATCAGGGATTATTCTGAAGAGCTTGAAAAGATGGGCCACAAGCTCGCATCACTTCATAAAGATCTTTTAAAGGAAGGTGAGAAGATTGGAGAGGGATTAGTGGAAGACGAGTCAGATTCTATTAGGGAGAATATGTTCGATTATAAGAGTCAAGTCAAGGCGACCGAGGAATCTATTGAATCTTCTAGAAGCGATCTTAACGATTTGAATGTGGAACGAAAAGATTATGAGTCTCGATTAAAGGATCTTTCTACAAGAGAGCAAAAGACAATAAAAGATGTGGAGAAAACTCGCCTGGAATATGAGCGCCAAACACAGGCTGTTAGTAAATATGGTGAAGAAGCAGGAATTATTCGAAAGGCCCTTGATGAATTGAGATATAGTATGGAGGCTTCAAGGATTAAGCTAGGCGAGAAACAATCAGAATTAAGGACTCTGGAAAGGGCTTCAAGCGGTTTGAGGGGTGCTGTGAAGGCTGTCATGTCATTAAAGAAAGTATTGCCTGGAATCCATGGCCCGGTAAGCCAGCTTGGTAAGGTCAAGGATTCAACGTATGATCTTCCAATGCAGGTGGCAGCTGGTGCGAGAATGCAGTTTATTGTCGTTGACACTGTTGATACCTCCGGTAAATGCATCGATTATCTTCGAAAGAAGAAGGTTGGACGAGCAACATTCCTACCCCTTGATAAGATCGGGGGTAAAACAGCTGATAGTCTTCCAAAAGACGCATTAGGATTTACTAGAGATTTCATTAAATGCGATAAGAAATACAAAAAGGTTTTTGAATATGTTTTCGGTAACACTATCCTTGTGAAAGACATAGATTCTGCGAAAACTGTTGGTATTGGAAAATGGAGGATGGTAACATTAGACGGTGACTTACTTGAATTATCCGGTGCCATGACTGGTGGTTTTATTAAGGATAGGGCGGAGATCTCCTTTTCCAATATAGAGGAGATAGAGGAAGAGATAAAAACATTGGAAAAGCATATCGTTGCACTGGAAGATGATTTTGAGGAGCGTCAAAATGCTGTGAAAAAGATTGATACAATAATTTTAAAACAGAGATCTTCGGTTGAACAAGCTAAGAAAACACTTGATGAAGGCGTCCTTGATCTTAATTTGTTAACTGAAAAAAAGGATGTTATAAGAAATAGTCTGAAACAGGTGATTGAACGTATTGAAGTTACTGACAATAAGATACGAGAATACGAATTAAAGACGACGGAGATGAGAAAGACTCTAAGTGTCACTGAAAAACAATTAGCGTCAATGCTTGAAGAACGCGGTCCGATAGACCGGACTCAATACGATATTTTAAAAGATGAGATACGAGATGTTGAAGTCGAGGATGGTCGACTGAATGAGCGGATAAGCTCATTAACTAGTCAGATATCTGAGAACGACTCATTATTATCTGAGCTGATAGAATCAAGGGATTCTATGAATGAAGAGATCGGCTCACTTTCCTCCGAGGTAACTGAATTCCAGGAAAGACTCGAAGAGATGATGAAGCAGTCTACAGTCATTGGCACTGAAATAGAAGCTATGATAGTCAAGAGAAATCAGTATGAAGAGGATATTACGGGTCTTAGCGAGTCTATTGGATCGAATCAAAAGCTGATTGAGGAGATAAACGAGAATCTTTCAGGATATATGATCGAGAAGGCCAAGATAGAAACCCGTCTTGAGGATATGAACAAGGATTATGAGAGATATGATGGTGTCGAACTCTTGGATAAGTCTGTTAAAGACTTGGAGGAGCTTGCATCCAGGATGGAAGGCGACCTACTGGCTTTTGGAACAGTTAATCTTAGGGCTATTGAGACTTATGATGTGATAAAGAACGAATATGATGAGATATCAGAGAAACTTGACACCTTGAAGAAGGAGAGGCAGAGTATCTTTGACTTCATGGAAAAGATTGAGCAGAAGAAGAGGGTTACCTTCATGGAGGCTTTTGAAAAAGTCAAATTTAATTTCGAAAGGATTTTTGCGGAACTGTCTGAGGGAAAAGGCACATTGATACTTGATAATCCCATGATTGTATCTGAGAGCGGTCTGATAATCAAGGCTTCTCCTGGAGGAAAGAAGATTATGTCACTTGACGCTATGAGTGGCGGAGAAAAAGTATTAACTTCGGCAGCATTCCTTCTTGCAGTACAACAGTATAAGCCATCTTATTTCTATGTTGTTGACGAGCTTGATGCGGCTTTAGACAAGAAGAATAGTGTGCATCTAGCTGACATGCTTAAGACAAGCGACAGCCAGTTCCTCATGGTGACGCATAATAATAGTATGTTACGATACATGGATTCTGCGATAGGAGTTTCAATGCAGGATGCGATATCCCATATCGTCGGTGTAAAATTCAATGGAATACAAGAGGAATTATAATATTATAATTGTTCTAGCCCTGTCTTGATGTTTTTAGTTCTTCCTCTCTTGATGACAACTTCTTCATTGTAGGATATATAACCGTCTTTTGTTACAATCAAATCGTATTTTCCTGGTTTGAGATCCTTGAATATTAATGGAGTATCTCCCTTCTTTACTCCGTCTAGGAATACTTCAGCACCTGTTGGAGTGGATTTCACTTTTAAATGACCGTAAAGAGCCCTTAGCTTTGTTATAACATTGGTTTTCTCACCATGTCTTACAATAATAGTCTTCTTAAAATCCTTATGGTTCTCTTTTACTATCTTAACCTTGTATTTACCTTCTTTCAGATCAGTCAGAAGAAGTGGTGTAATCCCTCGTTTCTTACCGTTAACATAGACGTCGGCTGCTAATGGAACTGATTTGATGAGCATTGAACCTGTGGCTACCGGATCTGTTTCAGTTATGCTTGTATCATCAGTTGTCTTCCCTGATAATTGTTCGAGACATCCAGATGATATGAGTATGAAAGATAATGTTAGGATAATCATCAATATTTTTTTTACCATGTATACACACCCCAAGTTAATGGATAATCTTATTGTAGCAAATACTATTTAAGGTGAATTATCACAGTTAAGATACCTGACAAACATATTATAATTTAATAATCCGTATTGAATATTTTTTTAAGGAATATGGTTTCAAAGGCGTTGCACTCTGATGTTGATGGTATGAAGGCTTTAATAGACTTGCATTCATCTAAGGAAAAGATGCTTCCTCGTTCATTAAGTTATATATATGAGAATCTGAGGGATTTTTCCGTGGTCAAGGATAAGAATATCGTAATTGGATGTTGCGCGCTTCATATCTGTTGGAAGGATCTTGCAGAGATAAAGAGCCTTGCTGTTGATCCAATTCATCATGGGAAGGGTGTGGGAAAAGAATTGGTGAGTGCATGCATCATGGAAGCAAGACAGCTAGGTTTGAAGAGTATATTCACATTGACTTTAGAATCAGAATTCTTCAAGAAACTAGGTTTTAAGGATATATCAAAGGAGAAGCTACCCATGAAGATCTGGGGTGAATGCATGCACTGTAATAAATACCCTGACTGCGATGAAGAAGCATTGATATACGAGTTATAACAGTTTTTTTAATCCATCCTAGAATATGGGTTAAGAATTCATATCATCGAATACTCTATGAAGCCTGCCGCAGACACGATGATAGAAAGGCTCAGAAATAACAATATGTTCCTACCAGACTTGATGTATTTTATAAGTCCTTTTCTAAACAACTTTTTATCATTTTTAATATACAAGCCTATGTTTTCCTGCGTGAAGTTATATGCTATTACGGCTGTTATTATGATTGATGCGAACTCGATCACTGCTACAGGACTAGACTTCAAGATGACTCCAACAGTCTCGCTTGTTAGCCCGTATGATAGTATCCCATATACTAGTAGGTTGAAAAAAAGCATGGAATTCACGAATACGACGATTACTGGAAATG
>CAYREE010000023.1:0-1328 GCA_964423225.1 uncultured archaeon
CCTTAAATCGCAAGTGTTAGTGATGTCTATGTTCGCCCCCATATCTCCGCCAAAGCACATCTCTGAGAGTGCGACAAATAATCCCCCGTCGCTTAGGTCATGGCAGCTTGCAATCAGCTCTTCTTCCATCGCGGAAAGTAGTTCTTCCATGCCTTTTTTAGTTGCCTCTGGGTCTACTTGGGGAACGCATCCACCATCATGATTAATCATCCGATAATACTCAGAGGCGCGTAACTCCTTCTTGGTATCACCAATCAAGTACAGGATGTTACCATCACCCTTCAAGTCGCTTGTCACACACTTTCTAACATCCTCAACTATACCGATTCCTAGAAGCGTTGGAGTTGGTGCGATGGGGCCGTAAGCCGACTCGTTATACAGGCTCACATTGCCTGATACGAATGGTATGCCATATGAGCTTGCCGCGAAGTAGAGGCCGTCGGTTGCTGCGACAAAGTCGCCGAGCCTATCCTCTTTCTCTGGGTTTGCGAAATTCAGGCAGTCAGCCATGGAATGTGGTCTGGAATTGACTGCCACTAGGTTTCTTACAGCCTCGTCAACAGCACTTGCCGAACCCCAGTATGGATCTGCCTTGCATAGGAATGGATTGACATCTGATGTTATTGCCAGTCCCTTATATGAGTCGTCAAGGGGTTTTAATACTGAGGAGTCTCCATGAGTCTGTTTGTTTACGATTCCCTGCATGGGTTTTATAACGGTGTTTCCGCGCACTTCATGATCGTATCTTCTGACAACCGATTCCCGGCTGCCAATGTTCTCCTGGTTTAAAATATCGTGGCAAGTCGTTTCAAGGTCAGGCATATCGAACTCATCCTCTAGGATGCATGCTTGGGGCTTGGTATATGGCCTGTTGTAGCATACGCCTTTTATCAGGTATTCAAGGTCTAGGTCAAGGACTTTTACTCCCTGGTATGTTGCCTTGATTCTTTTTGAATCATCTACGTCGCCAACAACATTGGCTGGCACATCCCAGAAATCAAATATCTCGAGTACCTTGTCTACGTCTTCGGGTTTGACTGAGACCATCATCCTCTCCTGGCTTTCAGACACCCATATCTCCCAGGGGCTTAGTCCAGGCTCCTTCAATAATATCTCGTCAAGATTGATTGTGGCTCCATATCCTCCTGAATGAGCCATTTCAGCGGAAACACAGCTTAGTCCGCCACCGCCAAAATCCTTCATACCAGTAAGTAGTTTCTTCCGGTTGGCTTCAAGACAGGCGTGCATTAAAGGCTCCTTCATTATCGCGTATCCAAGCTGTACTGCTGGACGCGATTCTGTATCGCTTTCCTCGGTTAGTTCTGCTG
>CAYREE010000023.1:1338-22233 GCA_964423225.1 uncultured archaeon
AGCAAATGTTACTCCGTGTATCCCGTCGCGACCAGTCTTTCCTCCTGCAACGATGAGGATGTCTCCACTGTTACCTGCCCTACTGTGTATTATCTCGTCTTTAGGTATGATTCCAATGCATCCTACATTGACAAGGCAGTTTGTGACATAGCTTTCATCAAAGCAAACCATACCTGCAATGGTTGGTATTCCCACTCGATTACCATAATCTGCGATCCCTGATATAACTCCATGAAACAAGTATCTCGGATGTTTTGTACCCTCTGGAATCTTTGAATCAGGATAATCTAGGGGCCCAAAAAACAGCGGGTCGATGAGTGCTATTGGTTGGGCCCCCATACATACTACGTCTCGTAGTATTCCTCCCACACCTGTGGCTGCGCCACCGTATGGGTCTAATGCAGATGGGTGATTATGAGATTCTAGTGCGACCACGTATGCGTGTTTGTCGTCGAAGTCTACTACTCCAGCATCCTCGCTTATCACACAAATGTTTTGCGGTGCCTTGATATTGAATACGGTTTCCTTTAATATGGGTTTGCTCGTCTTATAGCAGCAGTGTTCACTCCAGCTTTGGGCGATTGCTTCAAGCTCTATGTCTGTTGGATTACGTCCCTCTTTTTTAAAGTGGTCGCGGACCATCAGCATCTCGCTTTTTGACAATCCGATACTTCGGTCGATGCTTACCTCTTCCAGTTCTTCGTCTGATGCGCTCAGTAATGCGACCTCATAGACGTGTTCGACTATCTTCTTATACAACCTAAACCACCTTTAGGGAATAATCCTGTATCACTGGATTAGCAAGGAGTTTTTTACAGGCTTCTTCGACCGTCTCTAATGCTTCTTTCTCGGTTTTTGAGTCTATCTTTATCTTGTAGTTCTTTATTGTCTCTACATTCTTTACTTCAAATCCGAGAAGCTTTAATGATTTTTGAACTGTTTCTCCCTCAGCATCTAAGACGCCTTTCTTTAGGCTTACTTGGACTTCTATTTCATACTCCATTACATCACCCGAAAATGTACTAACTAATTGTGTAATAAGGGTTTAAAATCATTGGGTAGAAACCTGTGCGATGACTGTGGTATTCTTCTTCTGGGGTATCTCACAGGTTACGAAGCTTCCGACTCCCCTAGTGAAGGATATCTTCTTTGCCACATAGTAGCAGGTATCCTCTTTTACATTAACCCGGTTTGAAGTATAGTCTTGTTGGATCGTGTTATTCAGCATATATTCGACATAACAACTCATGGATTTGTTGAAATATTCCTTCTCATTCTTGCTATAGCATTCTGTCATTATGAATTCAGTCTTCTTCAATTCACTATTGCATAAAAAGACTTTTACTGTTGTGGTTGTTGTAGTTGATGTTGTTGTAGAAGTTGTCAGAATACTAGTTGTTGTTGTAGTGCTCACAGTACTTGTAGTCGTAGTATCGTCCACGAGTATTGTAGTCGTCGTTGTTTCCTGTCCACCTGATTGAGCTGGTAATACAATGAAGAAAAGAAGTGCGATAACTATGGCTGCCATCAAGACGATTATCATCACGATTACTATTGTGATGAC
This sequence comes from uncultured archaeon, assembly GCA_964423225.1. Classification (GTDB taxonomy): domain Archaea; phylum Altiarchaeota; class Altiarchaeia; order IMC4; family SCGC-AAA252-I15; genus CAYREE01. The sequence goes on from CAYREE010000023.1 coordinate 2,903, forward strand.
TGTTGGGAATTCGTTTTCATCCATTATATCTTGTCTCTGATTTTAGCATCATAAACCTTGTCTTCTAGTTTTGCCAGATTCCATTTTACTTGATCTGATTTTCTTCTAGCTTCCCCACCATCCAAGTCCAAGCTCAATACAAGGCCATATATCTCTGCTACAACATCCTTCATAAGGATTGCATGATCGTATCTTTCATTTATCATGTCGTCAACACCTTTTCTCATAAGCTCTCCAGTAAGATCTGACAAGCCCATTAAGTATGTCTCAGCATCAACACCCATCTCTGCCTTGGTTGGTATCCTATTCTCAGTCATCACATGATAATATCCGACAGCCTCGACGTATTCTTGTAGGCCATTCAAGTATGGGTGATAGTATTTAAGCTTTGGTGAATCGGCGCTTTTATCTAGTTTTTTCCTCTCAGCTTTTATCTTTTTCAGTATTGTGGAAGAAGTCTTAAGATCCTGTCTGTGTATCGAGTAGATCAGCTGTTTAGACGTCTTTACAATGTCTCTGGATTGTTTCATGACTTCTATCTTTGCCCTGCTATGTGTGTCTAATTCTTTTCTGATAGTTGCGAATTCACTCTTATTGAGCATCTTTAGTTAATGTGAAATCAGCTTAATAATAACAAATACCAGTTATTGATGCTTTCATAAAATGGAGTAAAAAATAAAATGGTTTCAATAGTTGTTGGCGGACATTACGGAGATGAAGGGAAAGGGAAGATAATATCCTACTTGGCTTTAGAAGATGATCCTAAGGTTATTGCAAGGGCTGGTGTAGGACCAAATGCAGGGCATACGGTTGTTCATGACGGTAAGAGTTATGGTCTTAGGATGATTACTTGCGGTTTTGTCAATCAGACTGCTAAGTTACTGGTTGGTGCCGGAGTTCTTGTGGATGTTGATGCATTCATCAAGGAAGTGGAAATGACTGATACCTCCGGAAGGATATTCTTGGATAAGCGGTGCTCGATCATAGAGGAAGAGCATAGGAAGGCTGATGTTGGTGGAAATAGCGCTAAGATTGGTACTACTGGATCGGGGTGCGGACCCGGCAATGCTGCTAGAGTGAATAGGATTGCAAAACTAGCAAAAGACATACCTGAACTTGCTGATTATATCGTTGATGTACCCCAGATAGTTAATGATGCGATCGATGAGAAACGCGAGGTCTTGATAGAGGCAAGCCAGGGTTTTGGTTTGAGCTTATATTATGGGAATTACCCGTATGTTACAAGCAAGGATACTTCCGCATCAACTGCTGCAGCCGATATCGGGGTTGGACCCACGCGAGTGGATGATGTCTACGTTATCTACAAGGCATATATGAGCCGGGTAGGTGAAGACCCATATATACACTACCTTAATGAAGAGGAAGTCAAGGAGAGTCCAGTATGGACTAATATACTCGAATTAGCGGATGAAAAAGGGTGTGAAGGCGACAATGTTAATGAGAAGATCGCGTGTTATCTTGGTGAAGTTGGTACTGTGACTGGAAGGCCAAGAAAGATCGGCACATTCGATTTTGATCTTGCGAGATATTCTTCAAAAGTCAATGGGGCTACAAAGATCTGTGTGACTTGCCTTGATAAATTATTCCCGGATTGCTATGGTGCAAGGTCGATTGACAAGCTTTCACCTGAGGCTAAAGCACATGTTGATAAGATAGAATCCGAGATTGGTGTTAAAGTAGGTCTTATATCTACTGGGCCTGCAGATGTTGATGTTATAGACTTGCGTGGTTGATTAAATGGCTGAGGACGACTTAGCTAAGAAGCTAGAAGAGGAAAGGGAGAAAAGAATTCAACTGGAGAAAGATTTGAAGGTTGAGCATGATACTCTTTTAAGACGTGAGAAAGAGCTTGAGGAATGGCATCGTCGTTCTGTCAGCCAATCTAATCCTGAAGATTTTTCAATGGTTGCTTGCCAAGAGAAGATAGAGTCTCTTACTTATCATCTGTTGAAGTCTCGAGAACGGATCCATGGTCTAGAGAAGGTTGTAGCCGAGAAAGATAAGGAGTTATCTTATATCCGTAAGGAAGAAAAGGAGGCAGATAAAACGGAAAAATTAGAGTATGAGACTGTTGCTGAAGGAAAGGATAGATTAGATGAGGTCAGGGAAGATGTTGTCGAGGAGATCTCTAAGAAGGGGCAGAGATCAGATTTTGGAAAGATCGCACCTGAAGATCTTGTCAATGAGGTGTTGGGGGATTTCGGTGTCTCGAAAACAACTTATTCAAAATACAATATTAAGACTCTCGCAAAAATGATAGCTCATCATGGAAGAGTGAAGTTGGCTGACGCTGCTATCATGATGGAGATGGATCGGGATAAGATCGAACCATGGATCAATGCACTTGAGAAGAAAAAATATGTTATTACCGGATATGATAAGAAGGAGAAAGTCATAGTTGGCACAAAAAAACTCAAGATTCTTCTGGCACGGGTGAAGTAGTGGCCTATGATGCATGTATTATTGGTGCAGGCCCTGCTGGCTGCATCGCTGCGAATAAGGGATGTAAGGAAAATGACATCGTGTTGATAGGTAAAAGGGCGTCGAAAGTACAGTGTGCCGGCCTAATAAGCAAGTCGGGATTATCTCGCCTCGGACTTGTTGATGATGCTTATGTCTTGAATGAGGTGCGGGGTGCTAGATTCTATTCTCCAGATAATACTATCTTTGAAGTAGATGCACAAAAGACTGTTGCACATGTTGTTGATAGGATTGGTTTCGACCATCATCTATTGGATATGGCAGTTGATGCTGGAGTGGAATATCGTGAGGATAGGGTCGTTGATTTTTCCAGGACTATTGAGCTTGGTTGCGGTGATAAAGTAGATGCTGAACGGATAGTACTTGCGACTGGTAGTGACTATTCGATGCACAGTCAGTTCGGTTTCAAAAGGCCTGGAGAGATCCTTGTTGGAATGCAGTATGAGATGAAGCTTGAGGCAGATTCAGATTTTGTTGAATTATATTTTAATGTCCCGGATTTTTTTTCGTGGGTGATCCCGTTAGGTGATACTGCAAGGATTGGTTTATGCACAAAGGGCAATCCCAGACCTTTTATGGAGTCGTTTGTAAAAAGACTTAGAAATGATAAGCGTATCAAATCCGATAAAATAATTTCTGAAAGTTATGGGATAATCCCAGTCTATGATCCATCATATAATACTCAGAATGGTAAGGTCATTGCTATTGGAGATGCTGCATGTCAAGTAAAAGCCAGTACTGGAGGCGGTATTATTATGGGTGGGATAGCGGCAGAGCACATTTTTTCTGAAGACTATGATTCTTCATGGAGGAAGGAGATAGGCCGGGAGTTGGGGATTCATCTGTACATACATAGGTTCCTTGCTGGTCTATCTGATAGTAACAAGAATCGTTTATTCAATATTCTAAAGTCTGTGAGAGGTAATCTTGAAAAGGGTGGTGACATGGATTATGCATCTAAAGTCATAAGGAGCATGGCTTCTAATCCTCGTTTTGCCTTGAAATTCCTCTATTATTCACCCTCATTCTTGATGGACTTATTATAACCTCCTTTTTTTATGGGATATGGTATAATAATAAAGGATGGATGGATATTCAATATTTGTTGGAAGCATCTTGTTGTTATTCTTTTTATTGCTTCCAGGATGGGCGTTAAGTCTTGCAGTCTTCCCTAGAAAAGATGAGGTAAATGTGGTTGAGAGACTGGGATTAAGCCTGTTTTTCGGTGTTATACCTCATGTACTCGTCTATTTCTTTAATAAGAATACGGGATTAGAGATTAATGCTGGACTATCATATATTATAATTCTTGGAGTGACTGCATTAAGCCTGATATACTGGAATAAGGTGTCTAAATAGTTATTTCTAAACTGTAATCATTGTTTAAATCTTTATCATCATTATATATTCTAGATTCTTCTAATCATTTTAAAGGTGTTATACAATGGTTTTCCAAATTAATCCAATTTATGTTACTAAAGCATTCGAATTTTTTATCAGCTATATGTTAATAGCATTCCAGGCGGTCGTGACCCTAGGCGTCGGATACACGCTAGGCCTAGTTGTTTCAAGTTTTATTGGTGCCTTGCTTTCCATCAAAGAGTTTGAAAAACAGTTGGTTCGTTATGGGGCTATGACTTCGAAGATGTGGGGTTCTATACGATCTTTTATCAAGCATTATATCCGGTGGTTTGTTGTAGCATTGATTCTAACAACAACTGGTTTGACGATTACTTTTTCAATCTATTCTTTTATGACCAATCTATTCTGGTTCATCATTCTAACAGTCATAGGTCTTATACTTGGCGGTGTCGTGGAAAAGACTGTTAAAGATGCTTTTGATGTTGTTGGCATCGAAGACCAGTTAAAGAAGCTTCAAGCGGAATCTGCACTGGGCGGCATTGCTGTTTCTAGCATGGTTGGTGCTGTGCTAAAATGGTATATAGTACTTCTTTTCATGGGTGAGGGCATGATGAGGCTTCAACTTAGCTTTATCAGCGATTTTATCAAAGATGTGTTGATATACATTCCTGCAGCAATATCAGGTCTTGTCTTGATTGTAGTATCACTTATTGTTGGCAGATACGCTTCAGAATGCATCAAGTCGAGCAAGAATCCTTTTTCTGATCTTGCTGCGGCAGCAGTTGAAGTAATGATAATTTTTTTCGGAATAGTAATCTCATTACCGATACTAAAAGAGGATATCGATGTATCAGTACTCACAGACTCTTTCAAGATCCTTATGGCGGGATTATCGCTTGGCCTGGCCATAGCATTAGGTCTTGGGTGTAAAGAGTATTTTGTAGAACAGTTCACGAAATCCAAGAAGCATGGTTAAACTGTTCATATCATAGATGATGAATTTCCAAGGCATAATCGATAAGGTTGCAAACTTCATAGTCTTTGGCGCCATACTCGGTTTTTTAGCTATTATCTATCTTTTTGGTTCTGTCATGGGATTAAGCACGATAGCAGTTCTGCTTGGGACTGTTGCCGGCATAGTCTCTATTGTAGGTTTGTACTACAATTATAATCAGGAGAGGTCTTTGTTCCTTCCTGAAGGAGAGGAGATAATATTCAAGTCTACTGGTAATAGCCATCTATTATTCGTAAGTATTGGTGAACAGGATTTTCCTATGAGGCCTGTTAGGGTAGATCTTTATCTTACTAATATCGGGGTTCTTGCAGAACCACCCAATTCTGGCGAAACAATACTTTATGTCCCACATTACCGGATATCAGAGTTCATCCCCTATAAAGACAATGGTCTTAGAATAAGGTATTTCGACATCAACGACCAGTTCGCAGAAGTCCAAATCTTTCTGAAAGACCGGGATGCATGGGCAGACAAACACTTGAAGATACTAGCGGGAATAAGTCAGACCGGGTAGTTAATCTCTCTTACCCAGTACCTTCTCTACTCTCTCACGAAGAATATCTGGTTCAAAAGGCTTTCTAAGAAATGGGATTCCCTCCTTCCAGAGTTGTTCTTGTATGTCTTGTGGTGGTGTTACAGCGGAGACAAACATTATCTTCATCTCAGGCTTCCTTTTTTTTATCTCAGTGAATACGGTTGTCCCGCTTACTTCTGGCATCATTATGTCAAGTAATACTAGGTCTACCTTCTCTTTCATGGCTTTTACGAATCCTGTCTTCCAGTTGGCTGCAGTATCGACTTCGTAGCCCCATGTTTCAAGCAGTCTCTTAGTTGTGAATAATATTCTCTCATCATCGTCGACGATAAGTATTTTACTGGCCATTTTATCGCTCGTCATCAACTGACTATCTCACTTATTTTTTTCCTTAATGCTTCGGTATCGAATGGTTTTTCTATCCAGTCGACTACTGTTTCTCCATCGATTAATTCTTCTTTTTCAGTTTGACTTATCGTGATACCTGTTACAATAATTATCTTTGTGTCTTTAAAGTCCGGATCTTTTTCCCTTCTTATCTTTGTCCATTGGATTATATCCTTGGGAAATGTTCCAGGCATCATCAAATCTAGTAGGACTAGATCATAGATGCCTTTACGAATCATTTTCCACGCATCATCAGCATTTCCTACTTCTTCTGTGTAATACCCTTGTTTATTGAGGACTTTTTTTATTACTCTGCAGATATTTGGGTCATCATCGACTATCAACACTCGTTTGGGATCGTTTATCATCCAATAACCCCCTTAATTCTATTTATCAAATCTTGGTTGTCAAATGGTTTCTCTATGTATCCGACAATGTACTCCTCTTCGTCTTCATCAACTAATCCTTCTCTCACACGCTTTGAGCTCTCATCATTCTCCTTTAATGCGCTAAAGTAAAATATCTTGATCTTCTTTCCTTGTTTCTTCAATACATTGATCACTTCCTTTGGAGGAAGTCCTGGCATCATGATGTCAAGTAACATGACATCAGCATCATCATGCGAGAGGACACCTAATGCTTCATCTCCATTCGAAGCAGTCAGAACATTCAATCCCTCTCTTTCAAGGACACGTTTCACTAAACGTACGGTATGTATCTCGTCGTCTACGATGATGATTGTTGAGGCCATTTATATCTACTTATTATTTTGACAATCTATTTATTATTCTTTTTCTTAAATATTGGCAGGCTGAAGGAGAATATGCTGCCTTTTCCTGGAGTACTTTTTGCCCATATCTTCCCGTTATGCGCGTCAATGATCTTCTTACATATTGATAGTCCGAGGCCGGTTCCCCCATGCTTTCTTGACATTGCGGGGTCGACCTGGTAGAATCTGTCAAATATATTTCCTATCTTGTCTTTGGGTATGCCGACTCCATTGTCTTTCACGTTGATTATTATTTCTTCTCCCTCTTTTTTCATGTCTATTTCGACCAAACCTTTCTTTTCGCTTGAGTATTTTATCGCGTTGTTGATTATATTGCTTAATAGCCTATGTATGGAGTGTTCATCACCCCTTACTTTCGGGATATCTGATTGTTTTAGCTTAACTTCCACCTCATTTTGTTCTGCGAAAGGCTTTAATTCCTTGACAATATTTGCAGTCATCTCTTTTATTTCTAGTTCTTTGAAATCGAATACTTGCTTTCCTGCATCTAGGCTTGCTAGCTCTAGTATCTCCTCTATAAGCTTTTTTAGATGGTGGCTTTCTTCTATTACGATGTCTATATCTTGTTTTTCTATATCTGACATCCTGTCGCCTAACTCATCTTTGATGAGAGACGTCAATCCTATAATGCTGGTTAATGGGGTTTTTAGTTCATGGCTAGTTACTGCGAGGAAGTCATCCTTCATCTGGTCTGCTTCTTTTAGATCTTGGTAGGCGTATTCAAGCTCTGAAGTACGTTCCTCTACCTTCTTGTCTACTTCAGCTTTTGCTTCTTGGAGGTCTTCCATCATGTTTAGGATGGCTGACCGCGTGTTTTCTAGTTCTTCTACTTTCTGGCTAAGTTCTATTGTCCTGTCTTTGACTTCTTTTTCCAGGTTTTTAGATAGTTTTTCGAGTTCTTTTGTCCTGATTTCTACTTTTGCATCAAGTTCCCTGTTCAGTTTCTCAAGCTCGCTTGTTTTATTATACACTTCTTTTCTGAGGGTTTTTGTGAGTATACTCGAAAATATTATTCCTGTTATTATTATAAGGAATATTGTTATCAGTGTTGTACGCCATATTCTTGATAGTACTTCTGTTAGTGTTATATATTGTTTCTCCTCATCTGTCATGATGATTATCCCAGCATTGTTTTTCCCGATCTTTATGGGATAGTATGCTGAAAGATGTGTCGTTTCTTCATCGGATTTATGCCTGTTAAATCCTGCTTTACCATCTTTTATATCCTGATTTATTTTTTTTATATTTTGTTCATCCTTATGGAAGGAACTGAATTGTTTCCCAATCCTTTTATTTTCAGGGTCAGCTAGTATTATGCCTTCCTGGTCGATTATCCAGATGGTCTGGTGTTCTCCGAGCCCGGTCTTTAATGTGTTTTGGACAAGCTTGTCTAGTGGTATGAGGTATGCGACAGTCCCATCATATTCCATGTCTTTTATCACTGGATGGTGGGGTGTTATGCCTTTGAATCCTTCGACTGCGTCGAATATTCCCGAAAAGACTGGCTGGCTGGTTTGTGATATCTCAATCATGTGGTCTTGTCCACTTATGTCCGCGCCGAGAGCGTTTGTATCGATTGGATACATCTGTGAGATATGGCCTGTCTTGTTTATCCTGTATGCTGCATATATCAAGCCCCGTTTTCTATCGTATTCTTCTTTCAGCAGCATGGATATATCCTTTCCTGCCTCTTCATGTTCTATGACTCTTTTAGAAAGTATTTCTAGGGTTTTCTCTAGTGTTTCTAATGTCTCATCAATCATTATTGCCTTGGTTTCAGCTATCTGGATCTGCTGGTAGTTTAACTGATTTATCGTTGTCTCTCTGATATTGTTTGTTATCGTTATTGTGGAGTATACGGATAGTCCAAGTATTATGAGGACTGTTACCCCGACTACGAGTAGGACTGTATTCTGTTCGAGGGGGATGATCCCTTTTATCACCAGGGTAAGTATACCTGTTATAAGTATGATCATGATATAGAATGGTAGATCCTGTACTATGCCAGACCTGGGTTTTTGTGTTACGCTGGGTATCGTAGGTTTTAATTCTTCTTTTTTTTCTGTAACCTTGTATTCGTCCATGTATGTCGTCGCAGCTATAAATAGCTTCGTGCCATCAACTAGTGTTGCATTCACGATTGCCATGTAACTATACGTGTCTTTGACTCTTCCATCTGCTTCTTCAAAGGGGTGATGTCCCCATGAATCTACACCATCCTCTACCCTCTTAGTTATCTCCCAAAGATGTGGGTTTAGTTCCCTGAATTTTCGCATGTCGAAGTCGTTGAATCTTGAGTCTTTATGAAAGAGAACCAGCATCTTTTCATAGTCTCCGATTAGGGTATATCCGGTCTTGCCGACTGATTGGACAGCAAGCTGTTTGAAGTATTCGTCTTCTTTAAGGTTTTGTATGGTCTTGTCTGGGTGGGAGCGTAAGTAGATCTCTATTTGTTTTGCCACGTCCTGGGCCTTTTCCTTTATCTGGTTTTCTGCAAAGAAATCATTGTCTTGGTCTGTGGTTATTACTTCGTCTTCGTATTCGTCTAGGTAGGTGGTGGCTGCAACATGTAAACCCACTCCGTCGGATGTAGGTGTGTTGACTATTGCTATATACATGTATTTTTTCTCGATTCGTCCGTCAGCCTCCTCCCAGTCATAGATGCCGTCGTTAGCTACTCCCCCCCTCGTCTTGGACATAACACTCCAGAAGCCGGGTAGTTTTTCAGCCAGTTTTTCAAGCTCTAGGTCTACTACCTTAGGATTAGTGTGGAACCTGCATGTGAGCGTCGAATAGTCTGTTACTGCAGTGTATCCTGTCTTTCCGACTGGTTGAACAGCTATAGATTGGAAGTATGAGTCATTTTGAAGGTCTTTAATTGTCTTGTCTGGGTTCAGTGTAATATATATTTCGATCTGTTTTGCTACTCCAATAGCTTGTTGTCTGATAGCTCTTTTTGCGCTAATGAAAGTTCCATCCTCAAAATCCTGGGCGGATACGGGGAGTAGGATGATTGATAGTAATATGATTATTGCTGCTAGTGTTCCACGGTTTTTTTCCATTGATATCATTACTCTATTTTTTTATTATCCTTTATTTTCTGTAGTTTCTTCTTTAATTCCATCATCTTCATTTCCCTGCCTACTGAAAGCTTTTGGAACCGTTCTAATTCATCTATTCGCTTTTTATTCTCTTCCTCCGCCTTCTTTCGTTCTGTAATGTCTTCGGATATTCCAAGAAGATATATGGGTTTCCCTTCCTTGTCTACTATCGGCATCTTTTTCGTGTGAAGTATTCGTTTACCTTTTTTTGTGTCGATTGGTTCTTCTGGTATGTCTGTTACACCCCCGCTTTCCAATACTTTTCTATCCTTTTCTACGAAGAAGTCGGCTTGTTCTTTTGGGAAGAAGTCATAATCGTTTTTACCAATAAGGTCTTCTCTCTTATATCCAAGGAGTTCTTCCCCTGCCTTGTTGAACCTCACAAACCTTAGTTCCTCTGCGTCTTTTATGAAAATCATATCAGGAATGTTTTCGATGATTGATGTTAGAAATTGTTCTCTCTCGCGGAGTTCGTCCCTGGATTTTTTTATCTCTGTGATGTCTTTTGCAATTCCTGCAATGGCTATTGGATTTTCATTTTCGTCCTTGATTATTGTCGTGGACATGAGTGTTGGGAACTTTGTACCATCTTTTCGTATATGACCTATTTCTCCTGAATTATATCCCTTTTCCATTACTTTTTTATTGAATGGGATTACGTCTTGTTCGAGTTGTTCTTTACTGTGGAATAATTTCAGGTGTTTTCCGATAAGCTTATTATAATCATCATAGCCATGCATTGTTGTCCAAGCTGGATTTACGAAGAGAAGGCTACCCTCAAGATCCGCTATCGCTATTCCTTCAGAGGATTGTTCGACCACTGAGGATAGGAATCTTAGTTCTTTTTCTGATTTTTTTATTTTACTAATGTCTCGAAAGGATGCTATAAAATTTTTTGGTATTCCTTTTTCATTTTTTAAGCATATTCCGTTTACTGAGATAGGTATCTCTTTATTGCTCTTTGTTAATGCGGTTGTCTTAAAAATTACAATATCATTAGTTTTTGCTGCCACACCCATTTTTTCCTTGTGTTTTGACAGTTCTTTTTCTGGGAATAGCATGAAAACCGGTTTATTTACTACTTCATCTGCAGTATACTCCCATGTTTTTGTGAATGCTTGGTTTACTCGGATAGTATTTGTTTTGTCATCGATAACTATCAGGGCATCACCCATCATATCAAGATAACCGGCAGTCTTCCTTAATTCAGTTTCAGCTTTCTTCCATTCAGTTATATCTTTTTGGACTGAGATACTGTGTACTATTTCACCATCTTCATTTTTCATGCAAGAAGCGCTTAAATGTACAATTCTTTCATCTCCCTTCTTTGTCTGGATAATCATCTCCTCATCTTGTAATTTCCCATTAGTTTTCCATTCACCCAATAATTTCTTCATCTTATCATGGGATTTTGACGAGTATATTACATTTAACGGTTTTCCTAATATTTCGGATTTTTTATATCCTAGGGTTTTCAGAGCTGATTTATTGATATCTAGTATTATTCGTTTAGTTGAGATCATATAGCAGTAATCTGGTTCATTCTCGAAGAAATGTCTGAATTTTTCTTCGCTTTCTCTCAGTTCTTCCTCGACTTTCTTTTTTTCAGTGATGTCTTCGCCGGAACTTAGTGTTCCCCTTATCTCTCCATTTGAGTCCTTTAGTATAGTATTGTGCCATGCGATAATACTCTCTTTTTTATTTTTAGTCAATATAGGATTCTCATAATATTCGACTGATTCTATCGTGCCTGTCATCAGTTGTTCATGTACTTTTTTTACTTCAGTCCTGTATCGTTCTGGTATGAAGTTTTCGAACCAGTTTTTTCCAAGAATATCCTCTTGCTTACACCCAAGGATATCACAGCCCTTCTTATTAATTAATAATACATTGCCTGTATCGTCAAGTTCAACGAACATGATATCTGCAATATCAAGGTACTGTTCAAGCGATGTAACCATTGTATGCACCTTCTAATCAATAATCGGTAAGTGAAGGTCGTTTATCAATTACAACTATTACCATATAACACGACAACTTTTTTTTAAAATATACCTAAAAGACAATTACATATATTATAAACATTTCTTATATTTTATAAGTTTATTTAATATATTCTTAATTTATCTTCTTTGTCAAAATGAATTAGCAAGTATAATCTAGCTTAGTTTTTTCAAAGATTTTTTTTTATTTTTAACGCATTACGTCTATATTCCATACTTCGAAAATGCAGGACAAGGATTTATCAAAGGAGTTTTGGGATGATTTGGTGGAATTCTCAAAGAAACTGATCACAGAGGATGAGTATCTCGTAGTAGGCCATCATGATGCGGATGGAATAACTGCATGCTCAATTGCTGTAAGCCTATTACGATCTCTTGGAAAGAATGTGTCATTCAAATGCATTAAGCAGCTTGATTCCACTACTATAAAATATATCGAGCCGTTCCTAGACAAATGCATAGTGTTTGTAGATTTCGGTAGCGGCCAACTACCCTTGATAGAAGAGCATGGTATCAAGAACTACTATATAATCGATCATCACGAGCCGGAACGAGAAGACGAAAGACAGATTAACCCCCACTTTTATGGCTATGATGGAGGCCTTGATGTGAGTGGTGCAGGCATGGCATACCTAGTCTCTAAGGCTCTTGGTAAGACTGATATGGCACATATTGCCATAGTCGGTGCAGTCGGAGATATGCAGGATAGTAAGGGCCGTTTATTCTCCTTGAACCGTGTCATACTCGAAGATGCTGTCGAACAAGGATTATTGATACTTGAGAAAGACATACGGCTCTTTGGAAGGCAAAGCAGGACACTTCCCCAAATGCTAGCGTATTCATCAGAACCTGTACTGCCTGGACTATCTGGTAATCCACAGGCAGTCGCGGAATTCATAATATCAAAGGGAATAGACTTGAAAGGTCCTTCAGGAAAATATCGGAGCTATGTTGAGCTAGATAATGAAGAGAGGGAGACCTTGATCGAGGCGATGTACATACATCTACTGGATAATAATACACCTGAATTCATAATACAGGGAATGGTTGGTGAAGTCTATACTCTTGCAAAAGAACAGTTCAAGAGCGAGTTAAGGGATTCAAAGGAGTTCGCAACCGTTCTAAACGCGTGTGGGCGTCAAGAGCAGCCAGAATTAGGCGTGGAGGTCTGTCTTGGAGACCGTGGAAAAGGCTGGATTGAAGCCCAGGGAATGCTGGAAAAACACCGTAGAATGCTTCGTGAAGGAATAGAATACCTACGTGATAACGGGGTTACCGAGATTGACAACCTATACTACTTCAATGCTGAAGACAAGATCAAGGAAAGCCTTGTCGGTGTTATCGCAGGCATGGCATATGGTGCCGGAATATCTGGTATGACAAGTAAAAAACCAATCCTGGGATTTGCAGTTGATCGGGATGATAATTCTAAACTAAAGGTATCTGCACGTGCGAACTGGGCGCTCATCAGAAGAGGAATACATCTTGGAAACACTATGAGACAGTCAAGCAGAGCACTTGAAGGCGAGGGTGGAGGCCATGACATCGCGGCAGGAGCAAGGATACCGGTAGACAAATATGATGAGTTCCTAGAGATGGTGAACCAGAAGTTCGCAGAGCAGTTAAAATGAAGTATTAAAACCCGCCCTACTTAGCATGTCTTTAAGCAGTGTTACCTCATCCTTGAATGATTCGATATCATCATTTTTTAAATCCCCTTCCAAGATGAATGACTTATCATAACCACTATCCTTGATTTGTTTTAGCCAATTATTATAGTCTGCCTCCCCACCGCCTACTGGCAGATGCCTATCATCCCCCTCGATTATATCTGAAACATGTATGTGTTTTATCTTATCTGGAAGTGTTTTCACAAAACCGTCGAATGGCTTGTCTGGCAGGCGCCAGACATGAGCTAAGTCAAATGCGAGCTGTATATGCTCAAATTCATCCAGCATCTGACGTGTCTCATCAGGATCTGTGCACAAATATCTTTCCCTGCCCATATTCTCAAGACATGCGACTACATTATAATCCCCTGCGATATCATCTATCTTCAGCAAGGATTCATTAAGATTCATTAGACTAGACTGTCTGTCGACTATAATGCTGCCAGGATGAAAGACCACGACATCTGCATCTATGATGGCTGCCATCTCAAGTGTCTTCTCAACCTCTTTAATACTGTTTGAAGCAACTAACGGATTCCAAGATGCAAGATTCAAATCCTTGATCGGAGCATGCAAAGTATAATCTATATCATATGCTACATCAGCATCCAATAACCTGTCAATGACACCTTTCTCTCTATCAGTCCTCCATTCAGGAAAGAACGGGGGTTCAACCCATATCTCAACGACTTTACAAAGACCATCCACAAATCCTATTACCTCTATAATATCCCGGATTTTCGGCCAGAACTTCCTTGTAGACACACCTATCTTCGCCATAATCTAATCACTATGATATCTGTTCTTCTGTGATATTATACAATAATATTGAGTATCCGATATTATCGAATGGTTTGAACTTGTCTAGCCACCTATAACATCCTGGAACTCCATACTGTCCTGTATAACTTGTGGCACTAATAGCAAGAATCCCTGATGTTGGCCCACATGGAAGGTCTGCAGGTCTTTGAGAAAGCCAGTGGTCACGCTGGTTATTCTCCAAGGATATATAGTTTATACCATAGCCGGTAATATTTCCCATACCAAAATACGCAAGTTTAATGCTTTCGATATTGTTGTCCTGCATATATATTTTCAATCCTGGAAGATCCTGTCCCCAGTCAATGTTTGAATCAGAAACGTAATAATAGCCGTTCGTCGGCCCTCCAATAATCATATTGAAATATGGGATATAGTGTGGGAAGTATAGTATGATTGGAAGAAGCGATAATCCTAGGAGCCCGAAGACAAGTGTATCATATCTTTTTTTGATTAGGTATGAGATAGGTTCGAGTAATAATATGTATATGAATGGGAATAACAGGAGCATTAAGCGGATTCCTATATTGATGTTGGAATATCTTAAAAATAATAGGTATACAATGATATTCAAGATGGCTGTGAAATATATTAAACCTTCCTTTTCTTTAATCTTGTTTTTTCTCCTGATTTTTTTATAAAAGTAAAAAAAAGCAAATGCAATGAGGATCAGTATTCCCTCAGGAGTCTTTATTATAAACGTAGTCAGCCAGTATGAGCTTCCAAAGTTCTCAGACCGTAGTCTTTCCCTTCCATCATTTATCGTCTTTGTTAATGCACCCTCTGTTCCCATAAAGTAGTTTGGATGACCTCGTTGGGAATGAATGTAATTCATCCTAATCACGTCCATATACCTGCTTGTGACAGGGATCCTATTCACAAGCGGTATCTCTGATAACTGGATTAACCTAATCTCCTGGGTGTATCCTGCGAAATACTTGCTAGATGATGATATCTGATTGTTCATGTAGGCTGTGTTAACGACTACTATTATGCTTACGATTATCAGAAAACTGAACAATATTACTTGTACAATTTTTTTCAAATCCCTAGTTTTAACGTATTTCACAATCTTTCCCATGTCCTGGATCGCTATTATCGACCCGTATACTAGTATGAAATAAATGTTTGTAGTCTTGCTAAGCAGGGATAAGCCCATACTGATACCGAATAATACAGCTGATCTAATATCCTTTTTTTCCCTGTATTTTATGAAATAATAGAATGCTATGAATCCAAATAAGGCGGATGTAAAATCATTTGTGACAAGCCTTGCATGCGCTAAGAAGTTAGGATTGAATACTAGGAGTATGGTCGTGACAGACGCTGCATTAAATCCGAATAATTCCCTTGAAAGTTTGAAGAAATATATGCCTAAAAGTATGAGTTGTATGAGCATTGTCGCTCTTGAAACAAATAATAAGTGTAATCCTTGAAAGTCTTCTCCATAGATGAATTCATAATAATATTTACGATAGCAGCGAAAACATTTGTATTCCTGCTCTTTTGACTTGTCTTCATATCCTACTTCTGGGAGAATGCCGGTTATATCAAGGATGTAAAATGGTATGCTGTTAATATAGAAGGATAGTGGTGGATGGGATGTTGTTGTCTCAGTGTTAAAAAAACCGGTTTTTACCAGGTATTGTCCTAATCCGATATAGACTGGTTCGTCGAAAGTCTCTGATTTTTCAACTATGCTTAAACAACCGATAAGCATGATTGCTGCTGATAGTGCTAATAGAAATTGTAAGTCTCCTTGATTCTTCCCCAGGGATTTACTATTTTTTTTAGCCATCATAGGAGATAGTAAAATACTCTTGATAGGATATTAAACCTTTTTTTCACACCATTTGTCAGATATAGTTCAAGCATATAATCTGAGATCCCATATGGCTGCCCACTGTTTCTTATGACTGTCATCAAATCCTTTTTATTAAACCATATTCTGTGTTTTAGAGATGTTTTATCATTTAACGATTCAATTATCTCATCTTGGATCTGTGTTTGAAACAACTCTCTTGCAATCATTAGTGGATGATAGACGAAGGCTTGAGCATCCCAGTCCAAGCAATTTGCTTTAAATGACTCCCAGTCAAATCTTCCTGATTCCTCAACTAGTATACGATGGATGTCGTTTAATGATCGTATGGGTGGTGCCTGGTAGAATGATCCATATGATTGATGCAGGCAAGAATGTATTAGTAAATGCATTGGATTAGGGATCCTCATCTTTTTATCTATTATCTCAGATTCTTCCCAGATACGATCAATCGAGATATTGAATGGTGAATTTGATTTAATAATATCCCAATGTAATTCCACAGGGATCCTCCCTTTCAGATACTGGTGATGATGTCCAAACTTATCCCAATATGCTTTTCCTCGTCCCTTATGATCATTAAAAACATAACCCTCAGATTCAAGTATTCTACCAGCATCATAAACAGACTCTTTTTTAACCAACAAATCAATATCACCAATAGGCCTGAGATAGTCAGCTTCATAATATCTGTCTTGTAAGGCAATTCCCTTGAGAAATAGTGTTTCAATCCCTGCTTCTTCTAATAAATACTTGATACGGAAAGCCTCATCTCTAAGCTTAATCGTATGAGAAATTGAAACAAAGTATCCTCTCCTGAGTTTTTCATAATCTTGGCGGGGTATGTATTGTTCAATCCTCTTTAGCCTATCGAATATGATAGTGTGTACGCCGTGTCTAATGATTTGCCTATATAACTTATCCCAAGCTATTCCTTGTTTAACTAGTGATTCCAGTATATCATAATCTGGCCTTATCTTAACACATTCTATGATAAGCTCTTCCTCTCGGGTTAGTCTGATTGGATGTGGCATATATGATTTATTTTGCCTGAAAGTTTAATTACCCTGTTTAAAACAATTGTCCGATACTTCTAAAACCAGTGCCTTTTTATATAATGTATCCCTTATATTTTGTTACACATTATTCTGGATGAGTTGGAAATTCTGGCTCATACCATTTAATAGAACTGTTTTCATTAGAATGGCACGAATGCATGCAAGAAAGAAGGGTAGGTCACGTTCAGTGAAGCCTCATATAACAAAGCCTCCAGAATGGATTTCCTATACTAAGGAAGAGGTGACTGAGATCATCATTAAACTTGCTAAAGATGATGTTCCAGCCAGTAAAATCGGCTTAATTCTAAGGGATCAGTATGGTGTCCCAGATTCCACTATTATAACTGGTAAAAAGATCACAAAGATACTGAAAGAGAATGATTTGACTGGTGATCTTCCTGAAGACCTTAGGAATCTTATCCGAAGAGCATTGAAGCTTAGAGAACATATTGATAAACATTCTAAGGACAGGCATAACAAGAGGGGATTGCATCTTATCGAGTCAAAAATTCGAAGATTGTCAAAATACTATATTAAAAATGGAAGTCTAGAGAAGGGATGGCGTTATGATCCTGAAAAAGCGAGGCTATTGGTTTGAGATGAATATTAAAGCCCTATTGTCAACGGAGTCTATGATGCCTAAGGCGCAGTCATTGTCGATACAAGTAGATAATATTAAGATGAAGGATCTGAGGATAGAGTCGTCTATAACTGATGGTTTTGTAAATACTATTATTGAATGCAATCGTGCGGGCACATTGCTTAGCACACTTGATGATATTCTTCGGTGTCAGATAATATCCGAGGAGATGATGTTAAATGGCTAAGACAGTTTCTTCTTGGAAGAATAAAAAAAGGTATAATATTCTTGCACCTGATACTTTTGATAATAAGAGTCTTGGCGAGACTGTGGCTACCTCTGATGATAAGATAATCGGCAGGACTGTTGACACTTCACTTGGAATGCTCCTTGATGAGCGGGGAAAACAGCATTTAAAACTAGTATTTCAGGCCACTGAGGTTTCTGGTGAAACAGTAAAAACTCGTTTTAAGAAATTTTTCATACCAACTGGATATATGCGATCTAAAGTCCGGAAGGGCATGTCAAAACTGGATTATATTAATGATGTTCATTTTAAAGACCTTAATGCACGTGTGAAGATAGTGGTTTTAACACGGAATAAGATCAGTTCTGATCAAAAAACCCAGATTGTCAAGACTGTAGACATGATACTTAAGGCGCATCAAAGCAAAAATCTAGATCACTTGCTTCAACTGACTCTTTTCGGAAAGCTTGGTACTGAAATCTATAAGAAATGCAAGAAGCTATTACCAATAATCCGTGTAGAAGTGCATGAAGTAAGCCTTGTGAATTGATCAGACAATTATTTTCTCTCCTTTTGAGATATCGATTATTATACATGCTCCTTTTAAAAGACTTAATTCTGGCGTCCTTTTAATTATCTCTTCAACCTTCTCTGGCTTGCATTTCGAGTTTGATGAAAGTATCAATACTGTTAGTCCAGGTTTAAACTGCATAAGTCGAAACAAGTGACGGTATATATCGTCTATCATTCCGAACTCGACGCAAAATACACTGTTGGGTTCGATCCATATCAGATCAATTTTACCATAATTCACTGCATTTCTAATGATGCTTGAATTCTTCGCGGTCGTAAAACCTTGGCTTTCACCTAGTTTTTCATAATATTCTATTATACCTTCTTTGAATGGCTTGTCCTGTCCTTCAAGGTACTCTTTAAGTTCCTTTATATTTGATACAAGTTCTATCATTTGTACTCCATTGAATATTCTAATGCTAGGTGAATCCTGTCTATGACGTCTGTTGCAACCATTGAGACTCCAAGCTTGTCATGAGCCAAGTCTCCGGCTAATCCAGTTAGGAATGCGCCTGCACATGTCGAGACCATCATATCCTTGTTTTGTGCTGTAAGTCCTGCGATGATGCCTGCAAGGACGTCCCCTGTTCCTCCAACAGTCATTCTTGGATTACCCGTCATATTCAGCCTATGTTCGATCCCATTGCTTATTATATCAACTGCTCCTTTTAATGCGATTATTGCACCTGTTTTTTTAGCCCACTTTCTTACTGATTCGATCTCCAGATCCTTACCAACCTTTTCAAACAATCTTTCGAATTCAACATGATGCGGAGTCAACACCATATCCTTTCTAATCCATCTTCTATCCATTATACTCAATGCGTCAGCATCTAATATGATCGGCCCATCTTCATGAGATAATAG
>CAYREE010000024.1:0-14188 GCA_964423225.1 uncultured archaeon
ATTACACTCATACTGCCGATTACATTGATAGTATTCTTATTGGTGAATTTTCCTCTCTTCCTTGATGTTGAGGTTTTTAAAAGTGGAGTATATGATCAGATCACCCATTTGAATAGAGGACATAAATTAAAGATCTATCCAATCCAACATCTGTTTTCTTTTCATCTGATAAACAGTGTGATACCAGGTATGACATTTCCCCTGGCAATGCTTGCCATCATATCAATGATGTTTATGATTGCGACATGGAAAAAGACGATCTGGCAGGATAGGATAATCATAGCATACATTATCAGCTACTATCTGGTTATGGAGACAACACCATTAAAACCATATCCCGGATTCATGAGGTATATACTACAAATCATTCCAGCACTAATCTACCTTGCATATCGAGGCGTAAATATCCTACAGGGATATTTGCCATCAGGTAAATCCAAGATAATCACACTTTGTATTATATGCATAACACTCATTTTCCCAGCATATGATTCGATCGGCCTTACATATCATATGGAGGATGATACGAGGAAAATGGCTTATGAATGGATGCAGGAAAATAACCTCTTCAAAGAAAAAATCAAATACACAACCCATACTTTTAACCGAGAGTTGATAGAAAGCGATATCCTCAATTATAAGGAAAAATTTTCTGTTAAAGGATTAAGAGCAGAAGGTTATTCATATTTTGTTATCAGCAGTTTCATATATGAGAGAATAGAATATGGTTCAAGATTACCAGATCAAAACCAAAAAATATATGAGAGTCAAGAAAGATACAATAGACTATTTGAACAACCATATGTTGAATTTCAACCTAGATTCAAGACATTCGCATTCAGCAATCCAACAATACGGATAGTCGATTTAAAAGATCCAAAAAAACGTTTTATAAACGAAACCAGGATTATATGATTACATCAAGCCAGTGATCTCTTCATGCAGCCTCCTAATCTGCATTATCGAAGGATGGTCATCCCCGAGTAATTGCCTGAACTTATCCAGTGTCTCATCAATTGTTATCCGTTCAGTATCCGAGACTAGCTTGTCTGCATAGCATATAATCTTTTCCTCAAGAGTCTCAGGAATATAATCTTCTATCGGAAGGCCTAGTTCCATTGCTTCTTTAGAATCTATGCCACCACCAATGTGTCTTTTACATACCAGGGCATATTCAGGGTGATCCTTCATAATCTTTGCACCTTCTATACCGTGCCTGATACCATGTGTTACACTGCGTCCGACATCATGTAGAAGAGATGCGGTTTCTATAAAGTCAATGTTGCAGGGAGTGTCATTATCAATGATTTTTTCTGCAATCTCTACGGCTAGACTGGAGACTGCAATACAGTGTGCAACGACGTTGTCATCGCATTTAGACTCCAGCATACGTAAGGCTTCATGCCTCGTCAGTATCCCCCCCATTCTCTAGGTTTGTTCGATTAAGCTGTTTACCCGTGCTATCTCGCCGACTAGGCCGTCAATGAAGTCGCTATTGTCTACTTCCTCGTATTTATTGCTGCATTCCCCGCAGTTAAAACTGGTATCCATTGCAATCTCATATGGAACCCTCTTACACTCGCATTGGAATGTAATGGTCTGTGTCTCTTCATTTAACTGGTCGTTCAATTCTAATAACTTGTTTTTCAGGTAACTCTGGATGAATTCGTTTATCTTATCCTCTCTCCGATTCCAGAGGTAGGTGTACCATCCAGTCCGCTTATTCTTAGTCCTTTGATATTCTACCAGGCTATTCTGGTGTAGTTCATTCAATATAGTCCTGACGATCGTCGCCTTCACATCTAGTTCAGCTGCAACATCATCATCATATTTTTCCTTGTTTAGTTTCTCTAGTACTGCCACATGGTCTGTACTCAAACTTTCTGCAAGAATACTGGTAATAATATCCGACTTCCACTTAGAACCCATGCATTATTCTATGCACTCTTAACATAAAAACAAAATTGAACAATGTTTAATAACTTATAAATGTGTTTGTAAAATATCAAGTCGGTTTATTAGCATTATACTCTGCCAACACTTCATCATCAGACAATGGATAGCTATATATCTTTACTTCATCAACCACGCCAGTAAGATATCCACCACCACAAACAGGTCCTCTGCTGCCTATACGAACAGGTTGATTCGAGACTATGATTGGTCCGTCAAACGCTGCAGAGTTCTTAGGCTCTCCATTTAGATAAACAATCATGTGAGTCGTATTCCAAGTGCCTGCAACATGAGCCCAGGAATTAACACTCACTGCAGAAGACTGAATATACGTTATAATCCATTCCTCAGTCAATGAGAAGTGTGGCGACAAGTCAAACGAGTCAAATAGGAGCGAGTACACTGAATCAGGATAATTACAAGTATCATAATCTTTAACAAGGATCATATTCTCTTGGAATGGGAATGCTGTGAGATTCACCCAGGCCGTAAGTGTTATCGCATCAGTGATATCCAGGGAGCTATGATGAGGAATCTCAATATAATCAGGTGCACCAGAAAGATAGACTCCTGATCCTTCAACACCCGGCGCCCACGAAGCCCCATTATATAGATTTCCATCATTTCCATAACCAGATGAATCCGAGGCAACAGAACCTGCACCATCATTGAAATCCAGGTGCAATACCAGATCACCGACAATACTAATCGTTGTGGTAGTTGTTGTAGAAGTACTCGTAGTCGAAGACGTCGTCGTAGTTGAAGTAGTTGTCGGAGCAACTGTTGTCGTAGTAGACGTTGTTGTCGTAGTGGTTGTGGTTGTTGTAGTAGTTGTTGTAGTTGAAGTAGTAGACACTGTAGAAGATGAAGTAGTAGCCGTTGTGGTTGTTGTAATCGTAGCCGTAGTCGAAGTTATGGTTGTAGCCGTCGACGATGTTGACGAAGTTGTCGTGAAAGTGGTGGTAGCCGATAAAACAACACAAGTATCACCATAAAAATCCAGTCTAATAGTATATCCACCAGGACAATATTCACGATGCCATGTACTCTCATTATAGCAGTCTACCATAACATGATATTGCCCCGGACCCAGACCCGGTCTTGAACAAGTCTCCTCCTGCCCTATGAAACCAAGGTCTATCGGATGTGCCGGGCATTTCCAGCCAGGCCATTCATATGCAAAACCACCAGGTATTTCCGGGCAGTAATCAGGTGTCCAATTGACATATAAGTCATAGTCTGAGTTTGGAGATGGTAACATACTGATATCAACGTCACATTCCCCGCCTAGGATGATGAAATAATGGAAGTTATAATTGTCTCCTCGAGTCTCAAAATACCGGGGATAATCATCTATCTTACACCCAGGATTTATTGGGGGGCAATCATTACACGTTGCCATCGTAGATGATGTTGAAGACGATGACGAGGTCGAAGAAGAAGTCGTCGACCCGGTCGTAGACGTAGTTGTTGGTGCAGGACCTACTTCATGCCAGCTTACATTAAATTCTACGACATCATAGTCCATATCCAATGGAACCCGTATATAAAATCTATTCTCGACATAATCTGGGAAGTCATAGGTTAGATTCACTTCGGGTCTGGGACTAACACAATTATCATATTTACAGATTTTTCGTAGGACCCAAGATTGATTCTCTACAAGCATTGCCCGAGCAATCCATCCCAGACGCGGAGTATCCTCCTTATAACCAGACATCAGACGCCTAGCCCGAGTAAGATCCTTGCTGTCTTCTTCAACAACACGTGAGTCCTCAGAATCATAGATTACATGAACCCGTCCTCATCAACGATTTCTAACCGATATCCCATTTGAGGAGGAACCATTTGATCCAAATATTCACGAGATAAATTAGCTGCAATCCCTGAGTTACCAGCCGCCCAATGAAAACCAATCTCCTCTAAAATACCCTTTTTATTAATAGCCTCCAGAGAATCCTCAGCCACATTATGAGCCTTCTGAAAAGCAGCCTTCTCAGCCTTAGTAACCCTGAAAAAATGCAGTCCGATAAAACCAACTAATATGAACAATACTAAGGATAATGATATTAACGCATCCCAGGTGAGGATATATCCTTTGTCCATCATTAATTCGGGGTTTCTGGTTTTGGATTGACCAGGATAACCTTTAGATAACCAATATCAACATAGTCAGCAGCGATCATACTATAGCGGCCAAGACCTGTATCAGGGCTCTCAAGTGCTAATGCAAAATAGCAGAACCGACCCTCAAAAGACTCGTTTGTCTCCCAAGTACGCTTACAATCCACTGCCCCGCTACAAGGATGTTGGACACTACGCCAGGGAATGAGAGGCACATCGACAAAAGGGTCTGTTATCTCTTCAACATTAAAGGAACCCGCTGTCCTGCCTGACGGATGGGCCACAGTATCCAAACAGTTAAAAGAAGGCCCTCTAATAGAATAGTTCACACTATCACTCACCCATAACTCCTTTAATCCAGATCCTGCATGCCCAGTGACATTTAGGTATATTGTCTCGTTTATATCAGCAATCTTCCAGCCATCATCATCTGTCGCGATTATGCTTACAGCAAGATCTCCCCAAATGCATCTATTGTTCCAGCAGACATCGCATCCAAGCAGACATGTTGAAGAATCAGCACAGAATTTACCACAATCACCTTCCTCGCACCTGAACGATGCTGGATCTCCATCAACGGTTTCATCATACACATCACAATATTGACAGCCTAGAAAACATTCATGGATATCTGGATTGCCGCTAGTACAGTGCTTTCCACAATCCCCCTGTTCACAACGGAAACCAGCCTGAATAGAAGTATTGCAGTAAAGGCATCTTTCACTGCACTCAGTATAGTAGTCATTATATTCACATGATTTGCCGCAAGAACCATTACCTTGACAGGAGTATACATATGTCCCAATCAGAGTAGACCAGTATTCATAACAATACCTACAATCCTCGCCTGTAGGAGAATCAATCTCACATTCTTGCGGCCATCCCTGCGGATGATAACAAGGTAATCCGCATTTATCATCGATAGTCTCTTTTTCCTCGCATCTTCCACCCGGTCCTATTATCGAGAGATTACACCATGCACACGGATTCGGGCCGAACGAGTTCTCATATTCGCAATCAGTATCATCTTCACAATATTTATGGCAGGCGCCTTTTGGAACGCATCGTCTATGCTGGTTACAATAAGGGCATTCTTCATCCTCCTTATTTGTCTCACAGATGATTGAAAAAGTTTCGGGATCAGGACAGTAGATATTACATTTATCACCTAGGATAGTAGTTGTCGTCTGTCCGGGAGGGACAGTCCAGGGCTCTTCGACATGACCGTATAACTTTCCAACACTCTCCAACTGGATGTTTGAAACTGTGTTGGTATAATTGATGGAGATATCCGCCTCATAATAATCACCTAGTCGGTATTCATCTGTGATGGAAGGTAGACCATTACATGTGAACTCGAATATTGTCCTCTCTTTAGGATTAAGGATTACACTCCTTCTAGGTTGTAGATCACATTGAGCAGGCCCTACTGACATGTTCACTCCATCCTCAGGGATCTGAACAGCCACTGCAGCCTCATTGTTTATCATGACATAAACAGTGTTATTGTTTGCCACAACCCAGTCCACAGGACCTAGCTGGGAGAATCCGACATATCCCCTACGTTGTATAAAGGGTTTAAATGCTCCAATCTGCCATAAAACAACCATTCCAGCGGATAGGAAAATAACGACTAGAGAGATTAAAACAAGATTTTCAATAGATATTTGGCCCTTACCAGACAATGCCTTTTTTTTATATGTACCAACCATCCTTTTTAACACTGGTTTATTAATTATTAAAGTTGTTTGTCATATTAAAGACAGTAAATAAATAGGTGATGTATATGAGAAAAAAATTGGCCTTACTGGCAATCTTTTTATTAGCATCAGGCACTTGTTCCGCCTCATTTATCAGGATGGGTGTTGAAACTAGGAACCCATCATTAATTGAAGGAAACCAATTTATCATGAATGTTACGGTTGCAAATACTGGTGACGAGCCC
Source organism: uncultured archaeon (assembly GCA_964423225.1). GTDB lineage: Archaea > Altiarchaeota > Altiarchaeia > IMC4 > SCGC-AAA252-I15 > CAYREE01. The sequence continues at coordinate 6,023 of CAYREE010000024.1, forward strand.
GCATACGATGTGGCTTTAAGCCTGGAACTTCCTGATGGATTTCAAGCTGACGATTTATATGTTGGCACATTGTATCCGAATAAACCATTCCATTCCAAGTTCATAGTGAACATTGATGTCGCTGTGCCTGGAAGGTATCCTATTATATTGAAGACGAATTATGCTGACGCTAATGCATATCCATTCTCAACTGTAGCACCGAAATTCATTGATTATTTACAGCATGCGAAAACCCTTACTAGAGCAGCGCTTGAAACCGTTGAGATCTCAGGAGAAGAGACAAAGGAAGTTAATCTGAAGATTAGGAATGTGGATAAGAATCCACACACATATAAAGTGAATTTTCACGCTCCAAACGAGATATCAGTGGAAGACTACGAGTCAGTGGTTGATATCAGCGGATCATCAGAAAAAGACGTTAAATTCATGATAAAATCTTTCGGAGCCCTGCCAGACAGCTCATATGTCGTAGTGGCTACGATTGAATACGATGATTCATCAAGCGGTGAGACAATACACAAATCATTTATCGCAAGCGGGATGACAAAGATAGTAAAGGCTGGTCAAGTAGAATATATTCCACCATGGCTTCCAGTCATAATACTCTTGATCCTTATAGCAGCCTTCATCTACTTCCAGTTTAAGAAAAAGAAGAATGATACTGTTGCAGGTAAAGATGCTGTAGACGCGACTGAAGACAGATTAAAGAAGAAAAAGTAGTTGAAGAAACATTATGTCTGGCAGGAAAAGTAATATCAGGGTGGATGTTAAGATTAGGGGAAGGGATTTTCGACTGAAAATAACCCCCGAGACCGCGTCAAACATACTAGTATTCCTCATCATATACTGGTATCTTTTCGCAATATTCACTCCTGCCCTCCTTTTCTCAAAGACTATTACAACTGGAGGTGACACAGCATCACATTATTATCCAGCTAAATTCCTGAAAGAAGAACTCTTGCCTAGAGGACATGTGATCGGATGGCTTCCAGGATGGTATGGAGGCATGCCATTATTCCAATTCTATTTCCCAGTCTTATTCATCCTTATCGCGGTCCTAGGATATATAATACCATTACAGATAGCATTCAAGCTTGTCTCATGCATGAACGTCTTCATACTACCACTCACAACATTCTTAGCCATGAGGGTGATGAGATTCAGATATCCTATGCCGATAATCGCTGCGATCTTCACACTACCATTCCTGTTTATGGAATCGCATTCCATGTGGGGGGGTAATATTCCAAGCACTCTAGCAGGAGAATTCACGTATGGTGTAAGCATGGCACTAATGGTACTTCTTCTGGCAATGATATACCGTGGAGTCGAGGAACGCAGATGGGCATTAAGAAACGCAGTCTTTATGGCCTTGGTCTGCTTAACACACGTATATACGATAATATTCACAGTCGCATCAATACCCTTCCTATACTTCACTAAAGACAAGAAGGAATTTATTAGACGGATAGTATACTCCCTCAGGGTTTATCCGCTCGCAGTGGCTTTGACGGGATTCTGGCTACTGCCACTTCTTTCAAGACATAAATACACTGCAGTATACGATTTTGTATGGAATATCACTGAAGAACTCTTCCCTAAACTATTATGGCCATTTATTTTCCTTTCGATATTTGGACTGCATTATATCATATTGAACTGGGATAAACGAGCTGGATTCTTCCTTTTCTCATTTATCATGTCACTAGTATTATTCAGATATGCAAGCTTCATGGGCGCGGGAATGGTCGACATCAGATTCCTTCCTTTCGGATATCTTTATATGCTCTTAATCGCAGCCTATGGATTTAGCGAGCTTACAAAGAAGCTTGAGGGAATATGGGTCCTTCCTTTGATCGTAATATTCCTCACATTGTTCTGGATTAACGAATATAATGTCACCCTTCCAAAAGAAGGATTGACATATGATTTCTTAATGAGGGAACTATCAAATTTCAATTATCATGGGTTCTCTCCTGCATGGGTCAAGTGGAATTATGAAGGATTCGAGAAGAAGATCCGTTGGCCTCAATACAAGTCGGTCAACGATTTCCTTAAAGGTGATCAAGGATCTCCAAGGGTTAAATTCGAACATCATGACAAGCATAATGAGGCTGGTACGGTTAGAGCATTTGAATCAGTCCCTCTTTTTTCCGGGCGTCCCATACTAGAGGGATTATATATGCAATCCATACACACTTCGATATTCTCTTTCTTGATTCAGGCTGAAGTATCGGAACATCAGTCATGTCCATACTGGCATGAATTCCCATGCACTCGTTTTGATATTTCGAACGGGACAAAACACATGATTATGTTTAATGTGAAGCATATCATTGTTAGAAGCGATAAATTGAAGAAGGCTTTGAGGCAGCGTAGTGATTATAGGATGGTATTCGTGGATGATCCATATGAGGTGTGGGAGCTTTTAGACACTACTGGAAATTATGTTACTGTCCCAGAATATGAGCCAGTATTGTTTCAGACAGATAATTGGAGGAATGATTCATATAATTGGTTTAGGAATATGAGTCTTATAGATATTCCCCTAGTATTCGTGGACGAGGTGGAGGAAGAGGATAAGGCAGTGTTCAAGACTGTTAAATACGATGGGAAATGGAATGACTTGCCGCAGATACCGATAGATAATGATTGTAATATAGTTGAGAATGTATCTAATTTCGAGATACATTTCAAGACGGAGTGTGTTGGTAAGCCGCATATTATTAGCATTTCAAACTATCCAAGCTGGAAGGCATATGGGGCTAAAAAGATTTACCTAGTATCCCCCTCATTTATGATGGTCATCCCAGATCAAGAGGAGGTTCGGATAGTGTATAGTAAAAGACTAATCGACTGGCTTGGCTTATGCCTTACAATGATAGCTGTCTTGATCGTCGGATTTGGCACAATGTATTACTCTTCTAAACGATTTAGGAAGAAGGTAGATTCGACGCATATTTTTAAGAAGTATAAGAAGTCTGCTCATTAGAGATTCTTTAAACGCAGCCTTACCAGATTTGTAAAACGATAGATTATCTCATTTATTATATTGAATTTGCTTCCACGTTTATCATCCACGTATACTGGTGTTTCAATAATATTACCTCCAGCCTTCTTGACATTATAGGTTAGATCGATAACATATGATGATCCATGATCTACCCTGTCGATAAATGGTATTATCGAGCTTCTCAACCATCCTTTCGCATTGATGCTGTAATCCTTGTATGATAATCCGAGCAGTATCCGGACCATTAGGAGAAAAACATCACTTATGAACCTGCGGTGGAACTTCCTCTTCTGATCCCCCATATTCTTAGATCCGATGACTAGATCGTATTCATCTAGCAGTTTAACAGTATCTGATATGTAGTCGAGATTAGATGATAAGTCCATGTCGAATGAGACGAGCTTTTCAGTGGATGCGGTTTCCACCATCTTCTTGAATGCATATCCTACACCGCGCTTGCTTACTGTTATGAATCTTACCTTGCCAGGATGTTTTTCTGTCAGTCCTACTCCAAGTTCATCGGTCTTATCAGTTGAACCATTAGAACAGATCATTATTTCATAGGCTCCAACATCTGCTTTATCAAGATATTCGATGAGTTTTTCAGTATTTTCCTGTATGAGTTTCTCCTCATTATAGACTGGGATCATAACAGTATAATCCATATAAGATATTTCGAGGAATGTACTTATATGTGAGGATTCAAGATTTGATATTCAAGGGATAATCTTTGTTCTTATAGAGGACCACGTATTTTCTCTTGGCTATTATCTCGTATTTCCCACTCTCATTCACCATCCTCATCGGCCCTTGTTCATTGCCTACAAGCCTAGTGTCAATAAGCACTAGATCAACATCCTTGTCCAAGTGCACTCCTCGCTCATCAATACCATAAAGATTGATACGATACGGGTTTGGGAACATGTATATCCTTTCCCGGTGGGTTAGATGAGATACAAGATTATATGTTGCAGACACTTTCGCATCAGCGGGGATCATGTCTAAGAGCTCTAAAATCTCGGCGAACTCCCCTTCTGGAAGACCCTTCTTCTTTAAAGTATCCCATATCCGATCATATTGTGATATCTTCGCCTCTCCAGGACTCACATACTCGTTTCCAATGTAGGTGGATAATAGGAGTAAGAGACACACACCATATACAATCTTCTTTTTCTTTGCATATTTTGAAATACCGTTTATCATAGCAATGAATACAAAGGGTATTATTGGAGTCACATAATGGTATCTTATCTCATGGGCATACGGCCAATCTGTGACAAAGTTCAGAAGTAGGGATGCTGATGCGAAAAGTGCTGGCCATCCGTGAAATACGAGGAATCCTGTGGGTAGGAACAAGTCCATGAAGTATTGATAATTCTTCTGTGTCACCACCTTATTGAACATGAAGAATGGGTTCGCGGCATTCCATATCTTTTCACTCGTCGTCTTGCCAAATGAACCTAGTGTCCGACCAGTATAGAATGCTCCTTCCTCATTGAAGTATGGGAAGAATACATTCAGTATTAGAACTAGCCAGATTATTGAGCTAACAGTCGTTATCGCCCCCATCTTCTTATCATGGGCGAAGAAGACATAGACTCCAAATAATATGAAACTAAATGATATCTCCTCCTTGCAGATAAGGGATAAGAAGACCATGGATAGATAGGCTTTATTCATCTTCTTCAATAGGAACCAGTATCCGAATAAGGTGAATAATACCATGAAGCTTTCATAATGGTATCCTTGATCGAGATTTGAGAAGTGTACTGCTGGATACATGAGGTATACGAAAGAGAAGACTAGGGGAATCCAATTGCTCTTGAATTTTTCCCGAGCGATAAGGTATACTGGGATGGCTGATGCACCAAGAAATGCAGTGTGAAAAATCAATAACGCTCGTACATCATCCCAAAACCAGTATAATGGTGCTACAAGCAGGTGTATGAATGAAGCATGGTCTCCGAATAGGTGTAGGCCTCGTACGGTTAGATAGGGTGTTTTGAATTGTGAGATCAGCCAGATTCCCTGGTCTGGTATCCCTAGATCGAAGTTCCCATACCAGAACATATTATATTGGTGTAGTGTCGTGGCTGAAAAAACAATTATGTAGAATAATGTCATAGCGACTAGGATTATTAGAGGTATCACTAGACTTCTTGCTATTAAACCATGCATCCATTTAGCTAGTCGTGGGATCGGCTTCAATGCTTCATATATCCGGTTATAGCCTGAAACGTTTATATTGAACTTTATGTTTATCTTATCTTCTTTTTTTGAAGCCTTTTTCTTATTGTGTGCCATGTAGAAAGACTATTTACATTTACGTTTTTAATATATTCTATATGGCTAGGATATTGGTTTTTCTGCCAACATATAATGAGGCTGAGAACATCGAGAGGATGGTAGGGCTTGTACTATCTAAAAACCAGGATATTGATGTTTTGGTCTTGGATGATGAGTCTCCTGATGGGACTGGAGTTATTGCAGACAGGTTATCAGGGGAGAATAACCGTGTTAAAGTTATTCACGGGGCAAGGAAGAGGGGTAGGGGTCTTGCTGGAAGGGATGGTTATATCTTTGGTTTGAAAGAGGGGTATGATATTGTCTTGGAGATGGATGCTGACGGAAGCCATGACCCAGAATACATACCTAGTCTGCTGTCTGCTCTATCGGACGCTGACATGGTCCTTGGGTCAAGGCGTATTGAGGGTGGTGGAGAGGAAGGCAGGTCTGGTCCCAGGGTAATACTAACATATCTTGCGAATCTTTATATTAGAATCCTTCTGGGTGTCCGGGTGAAGGATTGTAATTCCGGGTTCCGCTGCTTTAAAAGGGAGGTTTTAACTGCGATAGATGTTGAGAAGATTTTTTCTACTGGACCTGGGATAGTCCAGGAAGTATTGTATAAAGTCCACTTGAAAGGCTTTAGGATAAAAGAGGTTCCTATAATGTTTAAGGAGAGGCAGGCTGGTATATCTAAGCTTGGTTTGAAAGCTATTATAGTTGGACTGTTCTTAATATTAAAGCTTAAGTTGAAAAGATTATCCGGTGGTATAAATTAGGTGTTTTGTAACAGGTGCGAGCGGTTTTATTGGAAGTCATCTATGCAGGCTGCTTGTCGAGAATGGATATGATGTAGTAGGCTCGTTCATACATGAGAGGGAAGTGGATAGTATCCAGCCTATCAAGGACAAGCTTAAGATAACAAGATGCGATGTGGCTGACAGAGAGTCTGTTGATAAGATTATCAGTGAATTCGAGCCTGAAGTCATCTATCATCTGGCAGCCCAGAGTTTTCCCACTGTCTCATGGGAAAAACCGGTTGAAACGATTAGGACTAATGTTGAGGGTACTGTAAACATCTTCGAGTCGGTGATCGCTAAAGAACTTGATTGTCCGGTTATTGTTGCATGTTCGTCTGCTGAATACGGATTGGTGAGGGAGGATGAGGGTCCGACAAGAGAGGATCATTCGCTTCTTCCACTACATCCATATGGTGTGAGCAAGGTTGCCCAAGACTTACTTGCATACCAGTATTTTAAGAATTATGGTACTCCCACAGTGAGAATCCGTTTCTTTAATACTACGGGTCCTGGAAAAACAAATGATGTTGCAAGCGATTTTACTAAGAGGGTTGTTGCAGCTGAGAAGGCTGGTGGAGGCATCATCAAGGTCGGTAATCTAACACCTAGAAGAGATATAACTGATGTGCGAGACTCTATCAGGGCGGTTCTAATGACTATAAAGCTTGCAGACAAGGGAGAAGTATATAATATCTGCTCATCAAAGGCTGTTGTGATACAGGATATGCTCGACACAATCCTATCACTTACTGAAGCAGACGTTACTTCTGAAGTAGACCAGGCAATACTAAGGCCTACAGACGAGCCCATCATCATGGGAGACAACACCAAGCTTGTTGAAGCCACAGGATGGCGGCCTGAAGTACCCCTAGAAAAGACGCTTTCTGACATGATGGACTGGTGGAGACAACGGCTCTGAACCCTGATTCAAATTCCCTAATCCATAAGGTTGACTAATAGGAATTCTGATCTTGTCAGGGATATGGTGCACTCATTTTGGGGAGTTCGCTAAGATTGGGCGAGCCTAGTTTTTTCCAAATCTTCGTAGGGTAGTATTACTCTGATGCCGAATCCGCATGTTGGTGGCTTTAGGATCTCGAATGCTCCGGTCTTCCTCTTGTTCATCAAGTCATCAAATTCATAGACGTTCTTCATACCGACTTCTTGGTCCATACTGGCGGGTTGTGGTCCTGTATCCATTAGATCTATCACGCAGAATTCCTTTGTTATCCCCCTGTCTGCCATATTGCCCTGTAACACAGCTCCAAGTTCTACATCTCCTAGTTTATCAGCCCATCGCACTGTAATAGTGGGATTAGAATCTGGATGGGCTTGAGCCCTTCTGTTTCCAACATCTATTAGTGAATCCATCATTTTCCGTAGGAATTGCTGGTCTCCACTTAAACCCATGTTGTCGAACTCGGATTCTATACGGACATTCTTGCCAGCATTCTCTCTGAGATAGGGTAATACGTCAAGTTCTCTCTTGTTCAGGTTTGCATAGCCTGCTTGCAGACTACTTACTAGTTTGAGGGGTTCGGCTAATGTAGTAGTCCATTCTCTTGCCTCGGCTTTAAACGCAGCATCTGTTGCTAACTCACCGATCATGACGGTAGTCATCTCAGGCATCCTTATGCTTGCCATTCTTCCCGCGATCTTGTGGAGGTTTTGGCCTGTCTCTTCTTTTGATCCGTCATCCCATGTGTTTGAGAATTTTCGTGATCCTAGGTATGCGAGTGATTCTTCTAGGTCTGCTCCATTTGATCTCCACCAGCTAGTTCCTTGTAGGTCGTATTCTGTCTTCATGTGGCCTAGTATTCCGGTGACTGCTTCCGAACAGTTTCTGGTTTCTTCAACGATCTTCGCAGTCATTTCTCTAGAGATGTTTTCTTCTACTAGATGCGGGTCGAATTTTGCGACGAACTTGTGTGTATCACCTAGATTATCTTGTCTTCTCCTTATAGCCTTGACTCCTAGGCGGGCCATTGTCGGCAGTGATTGGTCGAATTTATCATGGAATAAGATTCCTCTTGGCAGGTCGTGGCCATGCTCGGCATACCATTTCTC
>CAYREE010000024.1:14198-21990 GCA_964423225.1 uncultured archaeon
AGTGTTAGGAATTCATCGTATTGTTTTGTTGTGTCTGCAACGACTTCATCCATCATCGAGGCTGTGGAAACAAGTATCGCTGAGAACATGTCTTGTCTCCCATGCTTTTCTAATTCCTGGTACACATCCTTCATGAGTTTGGCTCCCTGTAGTTTCGGCATGTATAAGTCGAGTATTATAAGGTCGTATGGTTTTGGATCGGCGCCTGGAACGATTTTCCCATCTTCGATACCGCATGCTGCCAGAATAATCTTTTTGGCTTTGACAGGATCGGTCTGCATGTCCACCTGATTATCAGTCATTCCATCCACTCCGGTCGGGAATGCTCCGGACATGAAGTTGTGGACTTTTCTGCAAGTAGACTCCATATCATCTATTATCAGGATTTTCTTACCGGAATGGAATTCTTTCCGTAAGCCAGCATCTAGTTTCTCATAATACTGGCGGCCGGGATTCAATTCCAATAACTCCTGGTCTACTCTACCAGCATTATCAACTACAGGTCTTGGACTCTCCCTAGTCGCCCTATCCTGCATTGTGACAGCCACTGTCCTTCTTAACGTACCAGTCATTTTTATTTCACAACCGTCCAAAATCCTCTGAGTCATTACTATAACGAATCCTTGCTTTATCAACCACTCCCATTTCAACGAGTCTTTTAGCGACTTCGAGGTGGGGATTACCCTCCTGTTCGACCGTATCTTCGATAACGAATTCTTTGTGGGGGCCTTTTAATCCGACGTTGACTCTAACATAGCCGCTTGGGCAGTCATATTCGAGTGGTTCTGGAAGTGTTTGCCCCCCGCTCTGATCCAGGTATTCATGTATCGCCCGCATGTTTTTAGTATGAAGATCGGTTTCAAGAAGTGCGAAATAGCAGATTCCATTATGCAGGTATGCAGCGCCTTTCGCTCCATCTTCCCATTCGCTAGGATGCGTGCCGATAAAAGCGTTTTTTCCTCGAAACACTACGTCAGGATCAGTATCTAACAAGTGTACTTTATCAACCTTCCATGGTTGTGGAAGCTTTCTTTCTCCTCCTGGCTGATCATTGAGGTTTAACTGTGGCATTTTATTACTTATACGGTCCGAAATCGCTTAGTAGATTGCTTGTTCGTATGTGTTGTTTATCTACGACGCCCAGTTTTATTAATCTTTCAGCTACTTGTTCGTGGAATCCATTGTCTTTTTCCTCGAGAACAAACACTTTATGAGGGCCTTTAGGCTCGATGTTTATCCTGCATGAATCCCTTCTGACTTGGTCCATATCTATTTTTCCTGTTCCCTCATCCAGGTAGACTGCTATCTTACTTAAGGCGAAGCCGTGGCTCACATCATCGTTTGCAAAATAGCATGTGCCCTCGTGCATGTAGGCTGCATTCTTCTGCCCAACAGTCCACTTATGAAGATCAGTTCCAACAAACGCGTTTTCCCCTTCGTGGACGACTTGTATCTGATCGTTTATCCACATGAATTGCTCCGCCCTCTTTGGACCAGGAAGCCTCTCATCCCCTCCCTGTCCTTGAACTATCTCTTGCATACTCTATCATAGTCCTCCGAATTCCGGCTTGCCTCTGGCAAATGATATCCTGTCCTTTGGTATTCCTAGGCCTGTAAGCCTTTCTGCGACTTGTTGATGTAGTCCCGAATCCTTCTCCTCGAGGACATATTCTTTATGAGGTCCTTTGGGTTTGACGTTGATTCGGACTGCATCATGCGTGAAATCTATTGAGTTATATGATATGGGATCTACTTGGTCTCCTGTAAGAAGATGTGAGTATATCTGCATGATTCCAGTAGTATGCAGGTCTGTTTCACCCGAGAAATAACATACACCCTCAAGTATATGGGCTGAAGGCTTAGTACCCTTCTTCCATTCAGCTGGCTGCTTTCCCAAAAACACATTCTTCTGAGATAATGATTCTGCAGCTACTGGTTCTCCCAGGCGTTCATCACCACCCATCCCGGGTTGTTGTAATTCTTCTTGTCCCATTTTTTACTATCTCATAATGGTCCGAAATCGCTCCGATCCCTGCTGAACCGTATCCTACTTTTAGGTACGACCTTGTTTTCCACCAATGTATTAGCCACAAGCTCATGCATCCCCGAATCCTTCTCCTCGATCACAAACTGCTTGTGAGGACCCTTGGATTCAACATGGCAGCGGACTGCTTGACCAATAAAATGAGTGGATCTGATATCCCTACGATCTACCTTACTTCTCCGCGTAAGATTGTTATAGACTCTGCCAATACCATATGAATGTCCATATGTTCCACAATTGCAGAATACACATTCTCCAGGGACAGCATAAGCAGCGCCTTTCTCGCCGATATCCCAGTCCTTAGGATGCTTATCCACGTTAACAACAGCCAGCCCAGTCTCCCCCATCTCCCTGGGCGGGGTAAGATCAGCAGGCTGTTCTTGTGCTTCCTGCCCGCCATTCTCATCGGATGCTCCCCCAAAAGTGGCCTGTGACATAGTAGTTCCTTATTTATGGGGAATACAAAGGATTTAAATGTTGTCTAGGTGCAGGGATTCCACTGTATTATCCTATCGTCGACTACCTCAGCCTCAGATACTCTCGGACAATAGCCCTGTGCAGTCTCGCCGGTGACGATAAGCCTATAGCCTAGCTGATCCAGATTTGTAAGCTCGAAATTCGAGAATTCAACATCGCAAGTCATGTTATAAAAAGTCTTGTTAATCTCAGCCATATCTGTTTTACATGCGTCAAGCAGGATGTAGTCCGTACCATTATCAAGAAGGAAAGACCAGTATGTGCTTGCATCAGCGCCATGCATTCCAGCCCAATACACACTGACCTTAGCCACATCATTACAAGTCAATGGTTCAGGATCAACATTAATCCAATAGATCCGCTCTATAGAGTCTACTGCAGGAATACAATGATCCTTCAATGAGGTTAATGTGCCTGTACCTGAAATATCAGTGTATTGTATGCATCCGCCAAGAAGAACCTGAGTATCATATATCGCGTCTGCAAGACCGCTTGTGTCAGGTGGACAATAGCCTGAAAAGTCTTCGCCAGTGATTATAAGATCGTGGAATCCGTCGGCTGCATCAAGGTCGTTTGGAACATTCACCATGCAGAGCATATCATATTTATAGGATTGATCCTGATCTTCCGGAGTCCCATTAGTGCTGTTACACGCATCCAGAAAATGGAATTGATCATCTAGGAAGAAGCCGAAATGATTATAATCTCCCCGATGACTACCATGCCATGAGACCACGACTTCAGTAGAGTCGCCACACTTTAACGGATCCCTGATATTCACTCCATCAATCACTATTATCGGATTAGAACCATCTACACAACTTAATTCAGGTTTTCCAGTGCACCCGATCTCAATACCTGTAGCAGGGATAGTCGATGAAGTTGTTTCTTCTGGGATTGAATAATATGTTCCCCCACCCCAGATAACAAAACGCAGTTGGAATGTATTCTTCAGAAAGCGTTGTTTACCACTTAGCAAAGACAAGTCTTCAATCGGCTCGCTAAAAGAAGCTGTTTTAATAGCGCTAACAAACTCTGATACCGCCTTACCACCAGTATAATTTCCAACAATACATTCGTCGAATATATTCGGATTTCCAAAATAATCCGCATAATTAATCCTTGGATCATATGTTGGATCAGTTGTTAGAAGAATTGAGTCTATCATACTCGCAGGATTAGTACTATTAAAGAACAGGCTAACATCCTCAGTGAATTCAAAGTCTCCGATACGCTTCCACTCAACAATATTCCGGATAGTATCAAATATCCGATATGGTTTTTCGTCAACCACAAGACTTATTGTCGAGCTCTCACTCTTACCCCTAACCCAGATAGTATAGGCTCCAGGATTAACCGAAAAATTTCTTACAACCGAATCTGCAAGATTGATATCACTCACCATTCCATTAGAACAACCACGATTACATCCCTCACTCATATTATACCCCCAAGCATCCTCTGCCTCAATCCATATGTGAGTATCGGTAACATGGTTTCTAAGAGTGAAATTATATCCATTACTACACATGACTGGAATATTCACATCATCTAATGTAAGACCTTGGAAACAATCTGTTTTAGATGAGTTCAGACATGTTAACACCATGTAAAAATCAAATCTACTGGATCCAAGAAGCGTCCGCCGCATCTCAGAGTAGTTCTGTCTGATATTCATTATTAAAAACAATAGTTTGTCAGGATCAATGACCCTGTCCACACCAATACTATACTCTCCAATCCTATCGATTTCAGCCAGTCCATATACTTGAACCTCGTTTTTCTTCCAATTCTTCGGATATCCTGGCGTCCTCACAAGCTGTTCACTAACAGCGTTTGAAAGCCACTTCATCTCATATCTAGAAAGATCCATCTGAATATCTGCTGTAGTTGAATCCCATAAGTAGATTACTACAAAGAAGACGAATAGGAACATTACTATCGAGAATATAAGATCCCATGTGAAGACCTGTCCCTTGCTACAATCCTTAAGCTTATGGATAGGAGATACATATGTCATTTTGCTTATCTAAAATAATGTTTGATCCATCTGCGTTAAGCCAAACCCAGCTAGATGATGCGGGTATTTGAACCGGTTTGATGCATATCCTGAATCCGGTTGAATTAAAAGCGATCATGGCTCCATCCAAATCCCCTGGCGTAGAATCCCAACTACCTTCTGGCTCTGTTATGAGACTGAATTCCATGGGAATCTCATCGTCAGAGACTACTTGATCTAGCCTACCCATCATATTCTTAATATCCAATGTTAATGTGTCTGAGACATTATGTTTAAAGATTAATTCAACCCGTTTTTTCTCAGTATTCTCATTTATGAACATGACACTGTTTCCCAATATCAACTCACCGGAAGCAATTGAAGTGGACGCTAGATATCCGTCCCCTCGAGTGATGAATGGTATTACACCACCATCAATCCCGCTTTGGTAGATATTGTATTCTTCAGTAAAGATTATCTTTCCATTATGACGTTTTATACGTGTCTTAATCGTCTCATTGACTCGTATACATGTTTCATCAACTGTTGTATTGCATACTCCATCACAATACTTCATGTAGCATTCTACTCCTATCGCAGATATCGGAGAACTAAAGAATAAAGTGCGACTCTTGGCAAAACTTGATCCGTGTATGAAGACTGCCGACTCTCTAGGATAGAAGCTTATATTATAATCGCTAAAAGCATAGAGTTTTGCTGGTATCTCATAAAACAGTGAATAACCATCACCAACAGTATTAACAGTATTAATAGTATCTGCAAGGGATGTGACAACCATAAGACCATCTATATAGACTTTCAAGTCGCTTGTCCTAGCATATCGAGTGTATACTACATAACCCGCCATCATAAAGACGACTAGGAGTATTCCAATGACAGTAACAAATTCGACGCTTACCTGGCCTTTTTTCCATTTAACACATGTCATCTCAGATGAATATGAAACCGTAGAGTATCCACGTCATATCTGGGTTATATTAATTTCGATGTCTGATGAAGATTCGATCCTGAATACATAATAGCCTTCCCTGCCAACATTCGACAGGTTCCCGAAAACCTGTCCTTTTGAAACACTGTATATATCAGTGTATGAGGGTCCTATCCCCACCCGTATACTGATTGTATTATTGTTCAATACACTGATTTGTTCAATATTTGGGGGGATATATACGTTGACTTGCGTCCTTGATGGATGACCATGGACGTAGATGAAGTCGGTTGAGTCTCGGATTTTTTCAACTGCCCTATAAGCGGAATCAACTCCTACCTGAGCGTTTGTCGTTGCTATTAGAGTGCTTGTAACGTATAATATCGCTGAGAATACGCCCAGGGAGAGGGCAAGCATTACCATGTATTCCAAAGATGCTTGTCCTGCCTTTTTTTCCCTCATATTCGACTCCTGAAAGTATAAATATTTATATATAGACTCCTTATAAACTAGTCTATAATTTGTTAGACATGTGAGGATTGATAGACATGGAATATGAGACCATTAAGAGCGAATACGTGGACTATGGAAGAAATAAATTTTTAGAAGTTTCTGTTAAGAAGGTCCTTCCGGACCAGACAGAGTTTTTGAACGTCTCCAAAGGCTATTATATGCCTGATGGAGAAAAGAGATATCAGAGGGGAATTGGGTTTCCAGTTGAAGAGGAGATTGTGAATAGTCTTGTCGACAAACTCAAGATTATCATGTCCTCTGACGACAGTTCTGACCAGACGGTTGCTGAAGAGCCAGCTCCAGCGGCAGATGATGGAATGCCAGCGGATGATGGAATAACACCTGATGATTCAGGTATTGCTTCAGACAATTCAGAAGAATTGGATGACTAAAACTTTTAAGGGTTTGACTTTTTTGTCTAACCCTTTTTTAATCTTTTTCTCAATAGTTCCACAAGTTTATCTAAGTTGCCGGATATCTCAAGGTCTTTACCCATCTTTTCGACTTCGGCTATAAGCTCGTCAGCATTCTTAGTTGGATCGGTTCCGCCTCCCAGCTTGTCTATAACTGTTACTAATAAGTCTTCTTTTTCTGATACGCTTGAAGTCTTGTTTTCAAGTCTGTCGATTGTCTCGGTAAGGTCTTTTATCTTGTCGTCCCGGTCTTTAATCGCTTGTTTTAACTCGTTGTCTGGCATGTCTGGTATCGGACTTGCATCACCCACAGACTTTTCTTTTTCTTCAAGCTCATGTATTTTTTCGTTAATCTTATTGGATCTTTCATTTAATTCGCTAGCCCTTTTTGATATGTCCGTCTCCCTATCAGAAAGCCGTTTCTCCCAGTCGGATAGTTCCTTCTCCTTTGCCTCTATATCCGGACTTGTTTCACCGGGAGTTCCACCACCACTTTCCTTTAGCTTCTGCTCTCTTTCTTCAATGTCTTTCAGCTTCCTTTTTACTTCCTCTTCCTTCAATTCCAGTTGATGTTTTTGTATCTCCAAGTCTTTGTCTGATGCAGCAGGGGATGCTGTACCCGTGTCTTTCCTTGAATCCAATTCATTAGATCGTTTATTCAATGACATTTCACGCTCATTGAGCCTTTTCTCCCTATCATCAAGCTCATTAACCCTCTTTGAGATTGTCTCCTCCCTATCGCCCACGACTTTCTCCCTGTCGACAAGATCGTTCTGACGTTTTGAGATGTCTTCTTGTTTTGTATCCAGGTGTTCTCCAAAGTCTTTCATCTTAGATACATCTTCATGCTTGGACTCGATCGCCTTCTCTCTTTCAGTCAGTTGTTTATCGCGTTCATCTATCTCCTTCATGTATTTGTCGAGCTTTTCCTTCTGTTGCTTTAATTTATCGTATTCCTCTGCCATCAGGCCTTCAGGCGGGATCTCACCACGTATCTTTGCAATCACTTCACTGTCGCTTATCAGCTCCTCTTTCTCTGCCACAGTCGATTCCCTGCGGACTAGGTCATTTTCTTTTGACTGGATATCCTGCTCGATTTTAGAGAGTTTCTTCTCTCTTGCCTCTAGTTCAGGCAGCTTTGACTTGTAATCTAGTTCGATCTTGGATATCTTCTTTTCTCTTGAGTCGACGTCAGGCTCTCTCTTATTCAGGTCAGACTCCCTTTTATTTAAAAGTTTTTCCCTCTCGGCATAGCCAGCCTCCTTGAGGTTTAAGTCATCCTCCCTCTTTGATAAGTGGGTTTCCCTCTCGGATAAGAGTCTTTCTCTCTGCCCGATCTTATCGCTGTGATCCTTAGTCTTCTTCTCTGTCTCCTCGACTTCTTTGAGTTTTATCTT
>CAYREE010000025.1:0-10622 GCA_964423225.1 uncultured archaeon
AGTGGGCAGCCAGAGCCAATTCCTGATCATTTCCACTGACAGCGAGAGCATAAGGTTTTCAGCATTCAAAAGCTATACGAATTTTCAGAAGACGATCACAGAGTACGTGAAGACCTACCTGAAGAAGGGGCATATACTTGAACCCCCTGAGATCCAGCTTTTCCCGATAGCTGATTTCGAATACAAAAGCCTCATAAACTTTCATAGACCACTACAGCAACTGCTAAAATGAGATGCGATAAATCACATATTGAAGAAGGCGTTAAACAAAGATACTCGGAGTTCATCAAAGATTATGGCATGGTCAAAAGAACTAAAAACGCTTTCGAGTCAAGCCATATTATAGTATGCCATCCGGGAAAGGATAAATGCGGGCCGATAGAGTGTAAGGATATTAATGCCGGAGACAAGGACCTAAGCCTTTACCTTCACATCCCCTTTTGCTTGAGTAAATGCGCCTATTGCCACTATATCAGCGAGGGTATTGATGCCAAGAAGTTAGGAGTCTATGTAGAGGATTTAAAGAGGGATATAGAGGTTTGTAGGGATAATTTCTCTATCAGGGACCAGAGTGTAAAGAACATCCATATAGGCGGGGGCACCCCGACAATACTAAAAACCAGGCAGATGATAGATCTTCTGGATGCGATAAATGAAAGCTTCAATGTTGAAAAAAAAGCGGAGATAACGGTTGAATCTTGTCCTAGTTCATTGATAGATGGATTATCAAACGATAATCTCAGCGATATCATAGACAGTGGTGTGAACAGGCTAAGCGTTGGAGTGCAAAGCTTCCATGACCCAGTATTAAGGATAGCCAACAGGTCCCATAGCGGCCAACATGCGATCAATGCAGTCCAAATGGCATACGAGAATGGTTTTCATAATCTGAACATTGACATGATGATCGGTCTTCCAGGCCAAAACACCGAGATACTGCACAAAGACATGGAGATTCTGTCTGATCTGCCAAACAAGTCGATTACCCTGTATATTATGAGGTTGAAAAGCAGTGTGCCCATGTATGATCTATTGATGGAGCATTCTGGAAAATTTCCGTCCGAGGAGGAAAACCTATATCTCACGCATCTGTTCAGGGAGTACATGTCCTGTATGGGATACTCTGAGGACCCGGTAAACTGGTTCAGCAAGGAGGGCGGGGAATACATGCATCAGATAGACAAGTGGACTGGGAGAACAGATGTCCTGGCATTGGGTGTTGCAGGCTACAGCTATCTTAACGGCATCCAATTCTACAATGTCTGCGACCAGGAAGAATACCACCAAAGAATAAAAAAGGGGATAACACCAGTCGAATGCGGGATAATACTTGATGAAGAGCAAAAAAAGGAAAGATATGCCCTGTTCACTATGAAGACGAACAACGGGGCAGACAAAAAAGAATACCAGACCCTCTACAACTCCACCATAAAAAAAGACTTCCCGAAAATACACGAACTAATAAAGAAGGGACTCATAAATGAATCTGAAAACAATTTATCACTTACCGAGAAAGGGAGAATACTACCCGACGAGACAGTAAAAACAATAATAGAAAAATCCGCCTAGAATCTCACATATCAAAACGTGTGAAAACAGGTATGAGAATCAGTATGCGGGGGACGCGGTTCGAACGCGCGCAGGCCTACGCCACAGGGTCCTAAGCCCTGCCCATTTGACCAACTCTGGCACCCCCGCATAGGGTGAATTGTTTTTGGATGCCAATGCCCATTTGACCAGTCTGCAGCTTGTCTGCGGACCTCAAAAGCCGATAGGCTTTTGTATGACTCTGGCACACCCCGCATAATGGAAATTTATTTAGGGTGTTAATGCTTCAAATATAAGGATTTTAACTAATAAAAAGCTGATATGTGACTTGAATTGGGCTTAGTCTCTATTGTATTCTACTTATACCGTTTTGGTATTATGATTCTTTTTAGATCTAGGAGTATTGAGTTCCAATAAGTGTGGGTTTAACTGGGTTTAAGCTGTATAAGCCATCGAATATCGATGCTTTTATTAGGATTCTTCCCTGTTTTTAAGAGGCAAAATGGTAACTCAAAACAGTCGTGGGGACCGGTCTCAAAGTCGAATATCAGCTCATCAATTTGGTGATGATCCATTTAGTGATATTGACGGGACACAAACAGTAAGAGAATACATGCACCACTTCGGCGGGGCATCACGAGTCAGAAAACTAGCTGAATACACACCCATTACAAACCGATTACTAGATGCCTTTGAGAATCCTACAGGGATAGGCCTTGCAACGATAGATAATCCTCGTGAATTTGCATCCGCGATAGGTTTGCAGGTAGGACGATGTGAGATGACACCCCCCCAACTTACGAGATTGCTTGTAAGTATCGATGAATGTAATCCCTTGGATGGTAATCCCGCTCAAATCCTTGATAGGGTAAAAGACCGGGATCTAAGCCTTTATGCTAGAATGATTCCGAGAAGAGTCAGAGAAGGGGAAATAGAGGTTGGTGAAGCTTTAGAGCTTATGGCAAATCCAATAGTCACTTCATCAAGGCAAAGAGCCATTGAGAGTACGCCGGAAAGGCCATCATGGTTCTACCAACATGATATCTATGGAAACGTTGTGGAAAGATTATCCCAGGAATATCTTGCCGCAATGGGAAGGTCAATCGCATATAGTAGAGGTCTTGACACCGAGTCTAGTTATTCCTTAGCATATGATACTGAGGGCACTTCTGCAAGACATTTACATAATTGCATCATGGGAACTGATATTGTAGAGTTGAAGGAGCCCACCCTCAGGAAGAAGAATAATCCGAACGCTCATGCAGCATTGAAATTCATGGAACAAGCCTTCGGCTATCCAGCTACAAAAGCAAGGATTACTGAAGTAGGTGGAACAGCAGCAATAGCTGAAGACACAGCAAGTCCTGAAAACCATCCATTGAAAAGATTATTCGAAGTTCAAAGAAAACTACAACACGCATATGTGGACGAATGGGGTGGAACAGAAGGAATACTCCCAACAGAAGGCGTAGTGCATATGTCAGTAGTTGATGGAGTGCCGTCAATTACGAGTATCGATCCTCCCGGTGGAGTCGGAGCACCTGAGTCCACTGCCGAACCTAGAAGAGGTTGGACAAGATTTATACCCTGGGGACAACCTAAACCTGCCACACAATCTGTGGAAGACAATCCCAAATCAGATATTACAATGACTTATAAACGAGGATTAGACCATCACGCAGCTAATCCTGCAATAGAGATTTCATTAAACATGCCTAAACCTATCGAGGGTGGAGGACGACTTGAACAAGACGCAGTCATGCGCTGTCTACTCTATGCTGAGACGGTTGCAAGACAACAAGGAATCCCAAAAGTCAGGATTAATGAGGATTCCGGATATTTAATACCAAAACATCCTGAACTAATCGGATTAACTGGAGTAAACCTGGAGAGATCCTTATGGGAAACCCCAACCGATGAAAAATTCAAGGCTGAAACCAAACTAATGATAGGATACCTACAATTCCCAAAAGTATTATCTCCAAGCAGACTTCCAGAAACTCACCGACTATCAAAAAAAGAGCTTAGCAACCTAAGATACGAGATGGAAGTAAATCTCTAAATAGAGGATATATTCTAATCCTTCGTGATAGTAATATGGAGGCTGTAAAAGGATCAGAATTAAGTCGAAGACGTTTCCTTAAAATCATGGGAGCGGCAGCTGCCACAACCAAACTAAAAGATATTGAAGCATTTGCTGAAGAAACTATTCCTGATGAAGTTATGAAGACCTTTCGTAAGACTGCTGAACAAATAAAGAAAAATGGATTTATTTCTACGATATACTCCAAGAAAGAGGTCGATATGCTGGTAGATGCAACATTGACAAAATTACCAAAACTATATATGGACACTTTAAGAGAGTATGAGAAAGAATCTGGAATAGACTTAATGGATAAACCACCAGAAGTATTAGTCTGGCCGAATCTTGTCATAAATGGTAAAGAATCAAGGGGGGCTTATAGCCCAGACCTCAAGAAAGTGGTATTGGATACTGAAGTATTGCTAGCGCTAGTGGATGAAAAACGGAGAAAATTCCCAAAAAAAAGAGGGATGGGAACTCCAGAAGTAGCTATAAGACACGAATTCTGCCATTATTGGGATAAGAGAGCTTTGGAAGAAGGTAGAGTGGATTGGATAGCTAGGATGAAGGGGAATAGTCTAAAAAAATCAAATGCTGGATATGAACATGCGAGTATGAATTGGGGATTGATAGCGTATATGCTAGGTAGAAAAGAGGGAAGAGGCATAGATGAGGCAATGCATGAGGGAACGAAAAAGATAATGAAGTTTAGTTTCAGCGGAAAAAAATATGGATTAGTAGATTCTCTCAAAGAATTGGGATTAGACTGGCAGAATAAACCAGAAGATGATGAAGTCCTAAAATCCTTTTTAAAAGACTTCACAAATCCAAGTAGCATATACAAAGATCTAGAAGCTATGGGAAAAGCCGATCATAGAAGGACAGAAGCGATCATGAGACTATACGACCATTTTAATATTGGACTGGATGAACCCCTTAGATATATGCAGGATAAAGGAGACATCTATCCGTGGAGATTAGATCCTAAGTTAAACAATCTTTTTACTCCAAGAAGCGAGTTTGTAAGAGGTCCTAAAAGAGAACCTCAAAAACCAGCCACATTAAAGATAGACGGAAAAAAGATGTATGAAGAGCTAATGGAGAAACGGAAGGGGAAGAACTAGCAGTCACTATAACAGTTTTTCTCACATACCTGATAGTTACTCGGACAATCATCAAGGCAATTCTGCATGCCCTGATTGCTACAGGCCTTATCGAATATGTCAACGCATCCATTGAAACAATCCATTCTCGCGCTCGGACCAGGACCTGGTGCCATTGGGACGTGCATGCAGGCGATATTGCATGCTATTAGAGTCTTGCTTGCTTCCTCGCATACTTCCTCGTATTTCGTCTCGCATTTCGTAACGCAATTATTAATCTTCTTCTCGCACTCAGTGTCACATGCATCATGACAAGCATCACGTTCAGGATCATTAGGTTTAGTCACCTGCATAGTCTTACCACCCTGCTGAATCCCACCGGAATCCTTACCACCAGAAGACTCCTTTCCAAAATCAATGTCAGGCCGGGTTAAACCCTCTCCAGTTCCAGAACCCTTGTCTTTTCCCCTCAAACAGATACATCCGGAAAAAAAGAGTATTAGACAGGTTAGTATGATGAATGATAATCGAGACATGATAAAATATCATCATACAGTTAAATAAAAAATATGAAAGAACAATGTATTCCAGGCCTCTATCAGTAATTCTTATTTTTATGTTACCAATCTTTTTAATTGACAGTGTGGGTGCCTCCATGACTAAGCGTGTTATGATTGTAGATGATGATGACAACATCCGTAACTATCTTTCCAACACCCTATTGACTTATGGATTCAAAGTCATAACCGCGGCCAATGGTATGGACTGTATAGACAAGCTGAAAAAAACAGAAGTAGACTTGATTATAATGGAATTATTCCTTCCCATCGTAAGCGGAGTTGACGTTATAAAAGCGATAAGAAAAAGCGAAAAACTTCGAGATACGAGGATAGCAGTTATGAGCGTCATGGACTTCGACATGAAATCCATGGATTACTTAAAAGAAAAACTTGGAGTCATCTATATTATCCCCAAACCCTTCGAGATAGGGAATGTGATATACATAATAAACACTCTGCTAAAGAGTTAGGATTACTTATAAAGCTTATCTGTATCGATGATTATCATCCCATAAGCTCCTGGAAGCCCCCTGCCCCCCCACTTCATCTTGAATGCAGCCTCATTCCCCCACGCATTCATGAAAAGGCTATATGGAATGTTATAATTTTTTAACCTGGCTTTTGGATTAGGATCTTTTACCTTAAAACCATTCTTATCATATCCAACAACAACAAGAGTATGTCCATGATAAAACTGCCGATCCCAATCTGGAGAGATAAATAGGTTTTCATTGATTATCATGTAATCAACAGGCACCAATACAGGATATCCCGCCGAAAGTGTTTTCTGAAGCATATCCAATGCTCGATTACGAGGATAAGTGAAAATCTGCTCTCTCGGATTACTCACTCGGTTCCGATAATATTTCAGGGAAGCTGAATCAAGAGTTCGTTTCTGCCAGCCTAAATAGACTGTATCATTCCCAGAATTACGTAAGATATAATTTATAGTCGATCGAATACCACCTCCTAAACCCTCTAGCTCCCGCATAAAAACTCTTATCTTACCATCACCAGCATTTGTAGAATGCTTTAAAAGAATTGCGACAGAGCCAACCGAGTGATTAAAATGATTAAAATAATCGACAGAAATCAACTTATTATTAACAGGGTTTTTTGGAATATTTAATTTTTTCCAAGTATTTTCAGATGGAAGATAAATAGTAGTAGTCGTCCTAAGGGTTGTTTTCACAGTAGTTCTAGGTTGTTCCACAATTGGGTCTTGAGACCTTGTTACTGTTGTAGGCGTAGGAGTAGGAGCCTTTGGTGCGGTTGTTACAGATGCAGTGAAATATCCCATTAGATAAGAGGATAATATCATGAAAACTACGACAGCTAATACGATGATGATATTATTTTTATAATCTTTTTTATCATCTGAATGATTAGTAACATTTATTTTTCCCAGTGAACTTTTTCCACCAACTTTGTTTTCCTTAACATCTTTTTTCGCTTCTTCTTTTTTCACGATTATGTATTACTTCCAATGATACTAAAAAACACATAATCTAAATAGAATATATGGCATCGAAGGGGAATCCCAATCCAAAACCGCCTTCTAGTGGAGGTATACCCTCAGGAGAGGTACTTAGGTTGGCCAGCCATTATAGTGCAGATCTTAAGAGGAAGGGCGGTCTTGATAAAACAGTATTCTGGGATGTTGAAGATGTTATGGACTTTGTTTTTCCGAAAAAATATCAGCCTACATACCATCAAGTATCCTCGGATTTCATTAGATTAATCCTTGAAAAAGACGAAGTCTCAAAAGAAGAGATAAGAAAATTTCTTGATAAAAACAAGTATAGTAAAAGCACACTTGAGAATAAGATAATCCCAAAGCTCGTCAGACTAGGATTTTTAAAAAGGGAGAGAGAATTCAAGGCTGGTCTTGGAAAGGGCAGATCACTGGTATTAACAGAGTCTCTGACTTTCACAAACTATCTTGACCGAATTGGATTCGCCTGGAATATGCTCGTATCCACATCAAGAAAGAAAAGGTCTAGATCCCAAGACTCTTAACTTTGACTCCCTGACCCCTATTGAACTCTATCATATTGATATTCTCACTATGTTTAGTCGACCTCATCTTCTTAATGATGAGTGTTCGACCAGCATCAGGGCCTACGTTTTTATAGTGTAGTGTGATTACACCATCAACCATGAACTCCTCTATACCATGTCTAGATAACTTGCCATCATCAAGTATGTCCGATATCAATAATGATGTCAGACCTAATGACTGTAGTTTATAGTTTATACCTACAATAGCCATCCGGACATCCTCTTTTAATCCTGTGCCAACATGGACTTTCTTCGATTCGATTAAAGTGTCAAGAGCACTGAAACTATCGACAACCGCTCTTTTTGCACCGATCTTGGCGGCAGCTTCTTTGATCAATGCTAGTATCGAATCAACGCTAAACTGCTCAGGTGTAAGCGTGTAGTCATTACTGCTTTTGAAGGCTGTGCCTGAAAGGCTTGCATCAATTATCGCAAGTTTTCCCTCTGCTTCTGCTTTCTTCAAGTCAAAACCCATATATCCCATGTCTTGTCGTAACATATCCGGGCTTTGCTCAAGATTCACGTATATTCCAGGCTCCCCATATTTGAGTATACCATTATAGAGGAATTGCGTGGAAAGGATGGTTTTGCCAGTGCCGCAATCTCCTGCTAAAAGCACTACTCGTCCCTTTGGCACTCCTCCTTCTAGAAGTTCATCAAGTCCCTCTATTCCAGTCTTGCACCGTTCAACAAAATATTCAGTCATCTTTCTCCTCCACTTTAAGCTTTGCTATCTTACTCTCTAGTTCGATTAATTTTTTCTGATAATCTTTTGTAATCTCATTAAATGTACCCTCGTCAATAACACGTTTATAATACTTGGATTTTGTAAGCTCTATCATCTTCTTGATCTCAGAATGTTCATCCTCAAGCTTCTCCAATTCCATAGTATCTCCTTCCCGGACCTTTGTTTCACTGATCTTGCCAATCTTATCCCAATATGCTTTTTGAAGTACGTCATGACGCGGTTTACGCATTCCAGTAATTGCCTTAGACTTCTCTATCTCTTCGAGCATCTTCTTCTCTTGTCTTGAAGTCATTATACCTATTTGTTTCTTGAGTTTGCCTTTATTAGCCTTTAGCTCCTCCTTCTGACGCATCAATATCTTCTTATTCCTGTCTATCTTCGAATCCAACCCGGTTTTTGCAGTAGAAAGACGATATGAATAAAAAATTGCTAATGCAGATATCCCAATGAGTATGTAAGAGAATAATTGCAAATCCTCACCAGGGCATTTCGGACATTCACAATCTTCCTGAGAATCTTCCTTTGCTTCTTCCTGAGAGTTTACAACACACATCAAACCAAGGAGTATTAATGAGATAATAATTTTATTATTCATCTTCATTCTCTTCTGATTCTTCTTCATCTTGTTCGGTTGTCTCTGATTTGTTGTTTTTACCTAGATGGCGTACTAATCCTCCAAGCTCATGTGCAACATCCTCCCCTAAACTTGTAAGCGAAACAAACTTTATACGACCTTCCTTTTTGAACTCGACTAATCCATTAGACTCCAATAGACCAAGGATCTTTAAAGTATGCGTATAAGTACAATCATTTTCTTTCGAGAGTATTGACGCATATTTTCCGTCGGAATCCTTTAATGAGAGCATAATTCCTGACGGCTTCTCATGTAAAAATAACCCTGCAAGATCTTCGCTAGTCATAAAATATCACCATTATGTAAAAGATACGTTATAACTAATGTATTAGACAGAATAAAATATCTATTCTTTCTTTAAGGGAGCCTTAATCGATAAAACATCGCCTTTATGCTCTATCTTAACCTTCTTATAATCGATTGGTTCGGGTGTAATAAAACTATTATGGAAGTATACGTCCTCTTCCTTGCCATCCTTACGCTTGTCCATCAACAAGCTTATGTCAATAGAATTAACTGAAGCCTCGATCTTTACTTCATCCTCGTCAAATCCAGGCATACTTGTTTCAAAGATAATATAGTCGTCTTCCACTCTTAGTTCTGCATGTAGTTTGATTGTAGCAGGCATATGTTTTGAATGACGTTTGAAGAAGGGTGTGACAGCAATATCTTCAACCATTCTACGAACTTCTTTTTTATCTGGTTCGCCAGCGGGTTCAGCCTCTTGTCTAGAATCGTCTTTTAGGGGTTTTTCATCAAGGGCATCATCAACGATGTCCTTTTCCTTCTTCTTCTTTCCCTTTGCCATCCTTTATTATAATTTGGCTTCAACAACTTTTTTAAATTCTTTCCAATCTTTTTCCAATGATTTTACCGCTGTAGTGAATTCTTTCATTGCATCATCTGCTTCCACATGCAATATGAATCCGGCTAAAAGTGGGTGTGGTTCATACCAATATGCGTCAACTCCTTTCTCACTGAGTTTTTCGGATAGCATTACAGGTATCTCCTTCTCGTTAAATTCGATTTCAATAACTTTTTTCTTGTTCACAACTATCTTACATTCCATTATACCACCTATAATATATTGGTTTTTCCATAATCGTCGGCAATCTTTCGTACTTCAACATGTCCACAAGAGGAACATTCCATCTTGTCCTTATATTTCGAAGAGAGTTCAAGTGGTAACCTGCATCGAGTACAGAAAGCCTTCACAACACCCATCGGACCTTTTGTCGATAAGTCTATCATACCCGGATCTACCTTAATAACCGTTGCCTTGACAATATCTCCAATCCTGAAAAAGTCTTCAGGACTGCTAACATACTTGTCAGAAATATTCGATACATAAATCATTGTCTTCTCGTCAATATCCCCTTTTTCACCCGCTATCATAGATACAATGATATTAACAACGCTTTTTCTCACACTTTGTACTTCACCGAAAACTGTCTGACCAACCTTTATCTCAGGGATTTTTTTACCTTCAACAATGGCCATGTGTTTTTTTGCATCTAGGACTTTTTTTCCTATCTTTGATGCGTATATCTTACCTTCCTCGGCGTAAGTGCCCTCACCAGGCATATATTCCTCGATAGTGCCGAGATAATCACCTATCATAACTAAATCATCTTTCATGATCAACAACTCTTTCTGCTTATTGAGACTATATAATATACTCTTTATTAATAAAAGAGGCATCTAGCCCAGGAAGGGCTAGATTAAGTTGAATTAAGTGTTAAAGCCTGTATTCCAGAGGTTTTAGAGGATTCAAGTACCCTCATCCCAGCTTTCCAGATATTTAACCTGCTGCTTAGACAACTCATCAATTTTTAGTCCCATTGTCTCGAGCTTTAGCCTAGCTACCATCTCATCAATCTCTTTC
>CAYREE010000025.1:10632-21671 GCA_964423225.1 uncultured archaeon
TATGGACTCCTGGCGGTAATTCGTTCTCCCATATGTATTTGCAGGCCATTGCCTGGTCTGCGAAACTCATATCCATGACTTCGCTTGGATGTCCTTCTGCAGCAGCAAGGTTGACTAGCCTTCCTTCAGCGAGTAAATATATTTTTCCGCCATTCTTCAGCTCATATTGCTCGACATTTTCCCGTATAATCTTTTTACCCTTGCTTATTCCTTCAAGCGCATCAATATCAATTTCAATATTGAAGTGTCCAGTATTACATACTACGGCTCCAGACTTCATTTTTTCAAAATGCTCTTTTCGAATAATGTCTCTGTTACCTGTGACTGTGATAAAGATGTCTCCAATACAAGCCGCATCTGCCATTGGCATTACCATATAGCCGTCCATCGCAGCTCGTAATGCTAGTGTTGGATCGACTTCTGTGATAACCACGTTTGATCCCATTCCTTTAGCCCGTGCAGCGACTCCTCGACCACACCAGCCGTATCCGCCGATAACAACAACTTTTCCAGCAAAGAGTATGCTTGTAGCCCTGAGGATACCATCTATAGAGCTCTGTCCGGTTCCATAATGATTGTCAAACATGTGTTTAGTATCTGCATCATTGGTTGCCATGACAGGATACTTTAATACGCCATCATTCTCCATTGCTCTAAGACGGATGATACCGGTTGTAGTCTCTTCACACCCGCCTTTTATGTGTTTCATCAAGTCTTCTCGTTCCTTGTGTATTGTGAATATCAGGTCGGCTCCATCATCAATGGTTATGTTGGGTTTATGATCTAATACCTTGTTGATGTTCGAATAGTATTCTTCATTAGTCTCTCCACGCCACGCGTATACGTCGACTCCCTCGTCGGCGAGGGCTGCTGCAATATCATCCTGGGTTGATAATGGATTACATCCAGTAATAGAAACGTCTGCACCACCTGCAATCAATGTTCTTACAAGTACTGCAGTCTCCTTTGTAACGTGTAGTGCAAAACCTACGTTTACTCCTTCTAAAGGCTTTTCTTTCTCAAAGTCTTTACGAATCTTCATTGTAACAGGCATATGATCTTCTGCCCATTCAATATTTAATTTCCCTTGCTTTGCAAGCTTGATATCTTTTACTTCACTCATCTTGTATCATACCTCAAAAACGGAATATAGTAATGGTAACAAGGATATATAAGAATGTTATACCGGCTTATAATGGCTTATATCGTATATGTAATATAATGGATGTTCTTAGTACAAGAGATAGGGCCAGGACAATAATAGAAACGCAAATCCAGTTAAAACTGGCAGCAGATGCGAGAAAAATGACTTCTGTACCACCAATAGCTGATGCCAAAGATGCTAGATTTCCTGCAAAGAAACCGAAAGAGGATGAATATCAGCCATTGACCATAGCTCATTATGAACAAAAAAGAGATTCATTACCAGATAAAACCGATTTGAAGATAATAAGATTCGCTGACTTACACACATTATCAGAGGATCAAGTACAGGCGGCATTGAAGGATCCAAACACACTCATAACCGCGCCATTGGCTGAAATCAATGTGCAAAGACAAAAATTTTGGGATCAGCCAGAGATGCTTGAGATAATGGAAACGAAACTCTGGCCAGATGAAGTGAGTATAATAGATGAGAAATTAGTTGCTTACCCGCCAAAATCACCCCATCAAATAGACGAAGTAGGCTGATTTTAAAATATCATCCTGTTAAACCAGGATATTATCCTCTCGAATAAACCAGGTTTAATGCATTTTCCATCAATACATAGATTGCTCTGGCATTCATAACTATTATCACAACCCTTGCCACTAGGCTTCTGTCGTTCCATATGATAGTCTAGGTCGCAGTAGTCTCCTGAGGTTCTAGTGCCGACTGGTAGGCATTTGCCTCGCAGATTACATCCAGGACAATCAGGCATTTCATTAAAGCATCCGTCTACTATCAAATTTTCAGATTCGGTTGTTTCTTTCAGGCAATCAGTCCCCTCCTGCTTGTAGATTGTGCACTGTTTTTTTACTACTAGATCGTCTCCAACACAGTCTTTACTAATATCTCTGCAGCTTGGTTTAGGGCATACTGAGGGGATAACTGTGGGTGTTGGAGCTTGTGTTGTTGTGGTTGATGGCCTTATTGTTTTCACGCATTCTCCTTCACGCATCCATCTTTTTACTGCGTCATAGCTTGCATAATCCTCTTTGATCTTCATGCAATCATCTTTTAGATAGCCTAGAGCAGGTACGGTATTAACACCATATTTGTTTTGAACTGGATTGGTTCTATCAATCTTTATTCTCTCTAATAGTAGGCAATCCTCTTCTTCCATTATTTTTTCTATGACGAACTCTTGTCTCTGACAATTGATGCAATTGTCATCATAATAGAAAAAAAGTGTTCCGCAGTCCTTTATTTCCTCTTTGTCCAGGCATGCCCCATCTCCACATCCATTGGGACATGCTAGGTATTTTGCACAGAAGTTTTTTGAGCCAGGATAGTCTTCACTGTCACAACAAGTCTGCTCCTGGACTCTCCCATCAGACATGCATTCGTCAGCATTAGTATAGACTTCTCCGTTTTTCTTGTATATCACAACCTTGTGTTGAATATAATAGTCGTCACCTTCGTCAACACACTTGTCAGAATCCTCTACGACACATGCACCATTCTGACATACATAATCCTTGGGACAATCATATGATTCAATCTTCAATTCACCGGCATCACAATAATATTCATATAAAATGTTACTATCCTCCCATTTGCTGCAATGGTCATAGTCGCCATCTGGTTTAGACTGTCCTTTGCTAAATCCCCTTTTGAAATAATCTCTACCATCCGGGTCAGAGCATAGTTCTTTCACACAGTCGGGATCGCCTTCCCTTATACAGCTACCATCAATACATCTACAGAGACAAATATGGAATTCTTCACTTGTGCCACCCAAGTCATTACAGTAGAATTCCGATAATCGGTTCCCAGTACATGAATCCACATTCCCATCACTGGCACCGGTTTTTTTAGTCTCGCCTTTCACAGAATAATTTTTTCCACCATCACTGTCAGTGCAATCATCCTCCTTGATCAAGCAGGCGCCATCACGACAAGCGATATCACATTCGATATAGTGTCCGTTTATATGTCGTCCATCAGTAGCACAAACATATTCTCTCAGATGAGCATCATCTTCGCAAAAGTCGATCCAATCCCTCATCTTCTGACTAGCATCCAAACCCCGGGTAACACCCTTCTTGTATATTGACCTACCCTTATCTGAGTCTGTACATACACGGGCAATAACATACTTCCGATCGATCACTTCAGTAAACACATTATAGGTTACATAACCACCTATCTTTTCCCCGTTTACATAGAAGGTTGGCGTGCCTTTAATTCCCTTAGACCTGCCCTCATCGATATCATCGTCAATATTTTCTTCGATATCAGGATTGTCAAGACAATCTTCAAATGTTTTCGTATCAAGTCTCACTGCTTTTGCATAGCCGAGTAGATCAGAGCGAGTAAGCTTGTACTCATTTTGAAATACTAGAAGTGTGTAGGTCTCGGTTTTCCCATATCGGGAAGCGCAATCCACTGCTATTGCCGCCTCCATATCGTTAAGATGTATGCCAAGAGGATAATGATAAATCATCACCCTAAGTTTCCCATCATCAATATAATCTTCAACAAGCTGCGGAAGTGTCTCAGCATACCATTTCCCACAAAAAGGACATGTATAGTCTATGAACGCTTCCATCAATACGGGAGCATCGGTAGCCCCAAGAGTCATATGATCCCAGTTATATGCTTGAACCTGACAGACTGTTGAAAGTAAGATTAAAAGTAAAAATGCGGGTATTATTAACCTCATCTATTCACCTCATAATACCCATATATGGGAAACCAGGATTTAATATTAAAAAAAATATTTTGTCTAAAAAATATTCGTATACATATACTCCAAGACAAGAATCTTAGTATTCAAATTCTGACACAGCTTATTTATTAACTAATAGATCCATCTAGATTTAGATATGACTCCATCTAAGAAAAATGCACGGTCTATCTCGATAATAATCATCCTGATCGCAGTTGTGATCACTATTTTTATCGCAAACAGATTCATAGGCTTTACACCTACAGGAAAATACACTACTGGACCCGGAACAACAATTGACTTTCCTGATCCATCAGACACTGATATTGGCTCATATGGCACTGGAGGCAGCTCATCAACAGTGACTATTCCAGAACCCGAGGAACCAGTCCCAAGTTCTTCTTCCAGTACATTACCAGATAATTGCGCGACTAATCCATGCCCAGCCGCAAATCCAGTATGCTGTGATAACCCTGACGGCGACGGAAGATTCTGCTGTGACAGTGGTCAAACATGCAGTAGTGACGATACTGATCCAGGATGCGTAGACCTGTGCGGTAGTACAGCATGTGGAACGGACGAGCAATGTTGTGGAACAACCTGCATATCAAATGATGGAGAATGCTGCGATGAAACAATACCATCATATTGTACAGAAGGACAATGCTGTGGAAGTAACTGTGCGCCCAACGAAGGAGAATGCTGCGATGAAACGACAGGAGCCTTATGTACAGAAGGGACGTGTTGTGGAGAAATCTGTGCGCCTCCCGAAGGAGAATGCTGCGACGAAACAATAGGGGCCATATGTGAAGAAGGAACGTGCTGTGGAGAGTTCTGCCCACCAGCCGGTTCAGACTGCTGTGACGAGGAGACTGGAGGATCCTGCCCGCCACCAGAACATTGCACAGAAGGATCTGACATCTGTTGCCCAGAACTATATTATGCATGCGGAGAATCATGTTGCCCAGCAGAATGGGATTGTGTAAGCGACGTATGCCAAGAAGTAGGCATAGCATAAATAAAAACCTGCCAATGATAAGGTTTATTTTCTAAATCAAATAATCATACTATGCCCGAAGAGTATGTTGGAAGGAAATTTGAGACAGAGTTCATAGATGGAGATGATCCAAACACTTCCATTATCGAAAAGATAATCGAGACAGGGAAAACGCTTAACAAATACGGACTGACTCCGCTGAACGCGGGAAACATTAGCGTCCGCACCAAGAAAGGAATGCTGATTACAGCCGGAGGCGTGAACAAGGGCAGACTGACAAGAAGACACGTTGTTGAAGTAGTTGGATTCAAAGGCAAGACAGCATCTGTCATAGGCTCAGAGGAACCCTCCTCAGAAGTACCAATGCACTGGCTCATATACCAAAAGTTTCCAAACGTGAATACAGTAATACATGCACACGACAGTTCAGTCGTCGAGAACCCATTAGGCCTGGTCGTCACAGACCATATTCATCCTTATGGAACGCTAAGCCAAGCAAAAGATGTTGTGAATGCACTCGACAAATGCAATTACATTGTGATAAAGAAACATGGGGTATTGGCTGTAGGCAAAACATTAAGTGAAGCAATAGCTTTGATTGAAGACATGTATAGCCGGTGAGTTTGTTTTATAAAAAAAAAAAGATCATATATTATCTCTCAGATGAAAATGCCGATAGACGGATATGTAGACTACAAGAAAAGGGAGTTTTGCAAGGATATCGAGTGCAAAGTACAGATAAGACTGAATAACCAGGATTCTGGTTCCAATGAGTATGAGAAAATCAGGCAGGAATGTAGGGACTGTATGGCATGGCAATTCCACCACTGGCTTAATGAGAGAGGATATGTTGTGGTGAAACCTGAGGATTAAAAAAAGAGGTGAAATAATGGATTGGGGATTGAAGAATCGTATATCAAAGATTATCAAACCAAAGACCGGGCACACTGTAATGCTGGCTGTAGACCACGGATACTTCATGGGACCAACAACAGGACTGGATGATTTAGGTGCGATGGTGAATCCTTTACTGCCATACGCTGACACACTAATGCTTACGCGTGGAGCCTTGCGCAACTACATTGATCCAAACGTGGATGTGCCAATCGTCCTGCGTGTTTCTGGTGGAACCAGTATAATCGGCAAACAACTACTACGTGAAGGGATAATAGCATCAATGAAGGATGCTATACGCTTGAATGTGGCAGGCGTAGCATTCTCCATCATGGTTGGAGCAGACTACGAGCGGGATACTATCCTAGCATTCACAAAAGTAATAGACCAGGCAGAGGAACACGGAATCCCAGTTGTCGCAGTAACCGCGGTAGGAAATGATATGGCACGCGACGCCCGATACATGGCCCTAGCATCAAGGATGGCCGCAGAGTTAGGCGCCCACATAGTGAAAACCTATTTCGTTGAAGGATTCGAACGTGTCGTCGACACATGCCCAGTACCAATAGTCATTGCAGGCGGGAAAAAACAGCCAGAACAAGATGCATTGAAGATGGCTTATGACGCCATACATGCAGGTGCTGTCGGAGTCGACATGGGACGCAACATATTCCAGAGCGAAGATCCTGTAGCCATGATCCAGGCCGTACGGTCTGTAGTACATGAGAAGGCTACACCCAAGGAAGCTTACGAGGTATTCAATAAAAAGAAGGGTAAAAAAAAGTAGTCGTCTAAAGGGTGGTTGTATGCGTGTTGGAGTATATTATAATAACAATGATGTGAGGGTTGAGGAGAGGCCGAAACCCAAGATCAATGATAGTGAATTCTTGCTGAAGGCTATGGCAGCAGGCATCTGTGGAAGCGATGTCATGGAATGGTATCGACTAAAGAGTGCTCCAAAGATACTGGGCCATGAAGTGACTGGAGAGATAGTCGAAGTAGGGGGGAAAGTAAAGGACTACAAGAAGGGTGACCGTGTCTTCGTCAGCCACCATGTCCCATGCAATAAATGTTGTTGTTGTCTAAGTAACCACCATACCGCCTGTGACACATTACATAATACCAACTATGATCCCGGCGGATACAGCGAGTACATTAGGGTTCCTGAAATAAATGTTAGAAACGGTGTTTATCGGCTTCCAGACGACTTATCCTTTGAGGATGGGACATTAATAGAGCCATTAGCATGTGTTTTAAGAGGTCAGAAGCTGATGGATGTGGGAGAAGATGATAGGGTGCTAATTATGGGCAGCGGGATATCCGGGATACTCCACATACAATTAGCGAAATCATTGGGTGCAAAAGAGATAATTGCAACAGATGTAAGCGACTACCGGCTGAAGATGGCGCGGAAATTTGGTGCAGACAAGGTATTTGACGCTAGAAAATTCAGTCCCAGTGACAACCTTTCGGACAAGGTTATCGTTTCCACTGGAGCTGAGTCGGCTGCCATACAGGCTTTAAAGACAGTTGACAGGGGTGGGACAATCCTCTACTTCGCAGTCCCTCAACCAGGAATTGATATAAATGTTCCCATCAACGACTTCTGGCGTAACGAGATAACAATCTCAACTTCATATGGAGCAGGCCCAATTGATCTTCAGGAATCGCTTGAATTGATTATCAACGGGAAGATCAATGCCCATGACATGATAACGCATAAGTTAGTTATGGATGAGATCGGATTGGGTTTTAATCTTGTGGCAGAAGCAGACAAATCACTGAAAGTGGTGATAGAACCTAATAGTTGAGGTAATCTTGATGGAAGATGTTGAAGAGGGGGTAAGGAAGTTTAAGACTGAGTTCGTGGAAGGTGATATACCCAGCAATGAGATAATTGGAAAAATCATCGAGACTGGGGGGAAAATCAATGAACTAGGTTTAACTCCCGAAGGGACTGGCAACATCAGCCTCAGAACTGAGAAGGGCATGCTGATAACTATCGGCGGTAAAAACAAGGGCGAATTAAAAAAAGACGATGTTGTCGAAGTCGTTGACTTCAATTTCAGCATCGCAAAAGTCGTGGGAGGACAAAAACCATCATCAGAAACACCAATGCACTGGCTCATATACCATAGCTATCCAATGGCAAACGCAGTGATCCACGTCCATGATATGGATGCGGTAAGCCAATCAAGCAAACTACTTGTCGCACTTGGAGTGCATTCAACCAAAGTAAAGACAGAGTATGGTACCCAGGACCAGGCCTTTGAAGTCATAGACGCCCTTGAACACGCCCAGTACGCGATAATACAGGACCATGGGATAATATGCATGGGCCAGACACTTGACGAAGCCTTAGAACTCGTCCTCAAGGTGAACGAAAAGGTAAGGCCAGTGGCATAGTCTGCCCTTGTCCTTGATTTTTCCTAGGTCTCTCCAGATATAAAGTCCAGCTTTGGTCTAGGATGAACATGTGGCCGTTAGGCTCGACTGGTATCACTTGTCCTTCGCGGATGAGTTCTGCCTGCCCGTCCGAGTTAAGCTTCAATTCTATAAAGGCTTTTTCTTCGCCTTCAGGCTGAACTTCTAGACCAATAGTCTTACCGGAGTTTAACTCTCCAATAGACAATGCTTTTTTCAATAATTCGACTGGTATATCCTTAATGTATAATAGTTTTTTTATCAATACTTCGACCATTTTACCCCCTCAAAAAAGTTATTCCAACATATTGGATGAAGTCATATAAAAACAATATACGGGTTTTTGATTATTTTCTCATACATCTAATTACTAGATATGAATCTTGCTTATCGGAGTGTTCGAAAGAAAGACTTGAAGCGTATGAATGAGATAGTCAATCAGGAGGATGTTGGACTCTATCTTAACTCGATACTCCCAGTCACATTGAAGTCGACTCGAGGATTCTATGAGTTAAGCAGGAAAAAAGACAAACACTGGATGAAGTGCTTGAATTAGTCGTTAAAGTTAATGAGAAAATATTTGTTAGCGAATATGCTTTTAGAAATCACCATTTTTTCCAGAACATATGAGGAACAACCTTCCAGATAGTCCTTATCTTAGATACTATATGCTCATTGGGATTCATTAAGCATCTTCGAGCATACCTGAAGCTCAGATAGAATTCCCTTACAGCAGTTCTTGCAAGGATCCTAAGATCGTCATTTGATAATCCAGGATATGATGGTTCATTGTCCTTGAGAAATCCTTTTGAAGACAGGTAATCGTGTAAGGGAGTGTTAGGATACGTGTTGATGAGTGAAAATTGTGCGGTATCAGGATCAAGATTCTTTGCCCACTCAATTGTATCACGAACGGATTCACGGGTCTCTCCAGGCAGTCCAAGCAAAAAATCACCGTGAACCCTAAGACCTGCTTTTTTAGCATCCTCTGTGAACCTAGTCATCCTTTCAGCAGAAACGCCCTTCTTAATGTTTTTTAAGACAATATCACTGGAGGATTCATATCCGACATGCACTGTCCGACATCCAGATTTCTTCATTAAAGCCAATGTATCATAATCCAAGTCTCCACGAGTATAACATGACCAGACCACATCTAATCCCTTTGATAGGATAGCATTTGACAACTCAACTGCCCGTTCCTTTGAGAGAGAATCGTCTTGAATAAAGATTTCCCTAATATCCCCCATTTCTTCCTTGACGAATTCAAACTCATTTATAACATTGTCAATGCTTCGCCTATTGTATACACTACCGGGTATAAAGGAATGCACCCAGAGGCAGAATGTACACTGTCCCCAATAACAACCCCTACCCGTGAACAGGTCCACGAATGGATGAAGCTCTGATGGAGGACGATAATTCCTCATATCCAAGTGTTTATTGTAAAATTCAGTGACAAATGGGAGCTCATCAAGCTGTTGAGTGTTCAAAAGGGGTCTGACTTCATTTTCAATTATCTTACCATTATCTCTCCAGAGCAGGTTTCTGATATCCTTTTCCAAGATTCCTTCAGCAATCTCAAGTACAGGATGCTCGAATTCCCCCCGTATAACATAATCTATATTTTCTGACGCATTTAGGAAGCTTCTTGGATCTAATGAGACAAAAGGGCCTGCAAACACAAGTTTACAGCCAATAGCCTCTTTGATTCTGATGGAAAAATCAATATCGTTTTCCATGCTTTTTGTGGAGCTATAAACGACAACCAAGTCAGGAGAGAAATCAGATGATATCCTAAATGCCTCATCATGATTCAATTTTGAAGCGGGTGCGTCTACCAGTTTAACAGTATGGCCATTTTTTTCTAGGAAGGAACCACAGTAAGCCAACCAAATAGGCGGCCACTGAGTGTCAGAAATGGATACGTAATCACATCTTGCATTACGCATATAATCCTGAACAAATGGGGGGCTTAAAAGTAAAACTTTCATCATAGGAAATATACAAGTGATTAATTAATCAATTCTCTAAGATATAAACTATATAAAAAATATCTGATTAAGAAATGGCTGAAGTTTCACTTATCATCCCCGCATATAACGAAGAAGAAGGGCTTCCATTGGTCATCAATGAAGTCCTGGATAAGGTTGACGAGATAATAGTCGTTGATGATGGATCAACAGATAACACTTATTCTATCGCTTTGAAATACTCTAAAAAACATGAGAAAATCAAGACTGTAAAAATTGAGAAGAATTCTGGTAAAGTCCAGGCCCTAAGAAGCGGTGTGGAAAAATCAACTAAAGACATGTTAGTCTTTATTGATGCTGATTACACGTATCCTGCAGAATACATCCCACAACTAATAAAAGAATTAGAGGATGGGGCCGACCTCGTTTTAGGATCTCGATTCAAAAACGGGATATCAAACATGAAATTCTTAAATAGAATTGGAAATACCATGCTTTCAATAATGGCAACATACATAACAGGCGTAAATATTACAGATAGTCAAACAGGCTTAAGGGCTTTACGAAAAAAGGATTTTTATTTATTTGATGTTAATGCAAGAAGTCTTGAATATGAGACAAAGATGACTGTCAAGACCGCGAAACAAGGTTATCTAATATCTGAGATTCCAATTGAGTATAGGGAACGTGTTGGATTAAGCAAGTTAGAGAATATTAAAGATGGTTACTTGATGTTCATGGCCCTCATTATGACCGCATATCATGAAACATCTCTTCTAGCAAAGACATTAATCCCTCCTAGCACCATATCCACGCTATTGGGGACTGTATTTGGATTGATATCAGTATTTGAATACATTTTATATGGGCAGCCTA
>CAYREE010000026.1:0-20157 GCA_964423225.1 uncultured archaeon
CAAGCAGATTAGATGTAAAATCTAGTAGACCTCTCATCCCGGGTATATCATCTTGATATGTGATGAACGCCTGTCCTAAGGTACGTGAATAGAATGCCCTTGGATGGATTCCTGGTTTCGTCGCATATTCGGTTGCTGTTCCCAGCATAGTATCAAGAAGTCCTTCATTTCCTTCAGATCCATGAAGAGCTCCTAAACATGCTGATTGGATGAAATGCTTCCTCAATTCATCATCCACGTCTAATGCATGGCGATTGATCGTAGTCAATCCTTGTACTAATTTTTCTGACTCTCTCCATTCAGCAGGGATCTTAGGCAAGTCGATGTATCTGGCAGCATTCATCATCGCAGGGAGGCTCTCGGCTGCAAACGACAATCGTTCAGACGGTGTTTTTAATTCGATCATTGATGCGAATTCTGAAGTCCATGAGTTAACACGTCCAGGATTATTCCTCATGCTAGATGATATGGAAAGCGATTCGATTCTGCGTGGTAGATCCCTGCCGAAAAAGACTGCCTGATCTTCTGGGGGCATGCCTGCACCTAAGTCAAATAGATTATCTGGATTAACTGCCTTAGCTTTATCTCCGAACAGGCTGTATAACTGATTGACTGTCTCAGAATGCCATAAGACTTCTGCGGAAGTAGATAGTCCCTTACCGAGGTCTACCATCTTTCGTAATTGCTTTTCCAATCTATCAATATCTCCTTTATACGCTTCCATCAATCTTGGAGCGGTAGCACGGTAATATGCATGGCAACAGAACTTATCCATATCCTTTCCAACATCTAGGATAACACCTAATGCTTTATCCATGTTCTCAAAGTCATCTCCATATGTTCTAAATGCTATTGGAAGAGTCCTGAAATAGAAATTTGTTTTTCCATCCGCATGCCCTCCTGTCTGTCCGCCAATCATGTTTCCATGTTTTATCCCTAATTCAAATGCAGTTTCTAGTCCATCAAGGTTTGTACGATATTCATGTAATCCTTTTCCGCAAGTATAGTAATAGAAACATCGTTTACCCTCAGCATCTACCTTATCGCCAGCGTCGCAGACAATATCTAATGCTCTCTGAAAGTTTTTTGCATTTCCCCGATGTAGATCAAGGACTGTTGAACCGATACCAGGATCTTTTTCAGAATGATGATGCATATACCATCTATCATTTTCAGGAAGACGTTCAGCTGCATGCACAATACTTCTTAGGAAACCAGCACGTCGGTGTGGATTGGCGATCCGAGTCCCAAGTGAATGTCTGAGTACCCCAGTAACGAAATAGGGGGCTAAATCTGGACTAACTTCCCTACAGATTAAACCTGCCTCCTGAATAGTCCTCACAGGATTATTACCAGGATGAAAATTAGGGCCTCTAAGAGATGTGTTTAACGAACATGCATAAGGAAACTGCATTTCCGAGGGTAGTGATGCAGTGATGCCTAACAATCCCTTCCTGAATCTTTCTGCCTGTTCTGATGAATCAGAAGTTGATCCTTGATCTAGGTAAGGTAAAGTCTTTACGATATTAGAGATTCTTTCTCTTGCAGGTGGTTGTACTCCAGATGAAGTATCCCTGTCGTCTATGATTGCTTGTGAGATTCCAATCATTAATTCTTCATTAATTACTTGTGTACGTATCGCATCATCAGGTATCATTTCATGATATTCACTCATCTTCCGCTGTCGGATAGAATTAAAAGCCTGTCTTGCACGCAAGATATTTTCATCTGTCCCAGACTCCATTATCTCCTGGAAAAGAGCGTGTGAATTGACTTGCGCCTCACTATCTTTAGCAAGGCGTAATTTCCTTATTTCTGCTAGTGTTTCTTCAGGAGGCTTGGTCTTGGTAATCTCCATTAGTTTTGCCTCAATAACAGGGCCTACCCTGTTTGTGATAGAACGTCTTTCACCATGTGGTCCAGGTTCCAGAAGGTGTGTATATTGAGACATGTTAGTCACATATTTATCGAGGTTTTCTAGGATAAATATTGATGAATAAGGGTTTGTTTAACGGTTATGACATCAAAGAGTAAGAGATGATTTTATCCTAGTGATGCTATGTCCACTCCCCTAGTATCATGCCATTTAGCAATCTCCAGATAGATGAATCCTAGACTTGATAATCCCATAATGGTTAAAAACAAGTTTGGTGTAAGAGGTGACGTATGAGTTATCTGCTGCAAGGATAAATCTGTGAAAGGTACATTCACTGGAAGATACAATAAGCAGAGCAATACTGTCAACGAAAATATGACTGAGAGTATTAGCCATTTGTTCTTCATAATCCCAACTTGTAGTGCCGGATATCTCGTTGACCGGGAAGCGAAAGCCTGATACATCTCAAAGAATGCGATCGACAGGAATGCCACTGTCTGAGCCTCGTAGATATTGTTTACAATAGGATCATATGTCCAGAGGAACAAACCCATCGTCACAATTATCATTATGAGCGGATACCATACGATGAAAGGATTCAAACCTCGATGCAATGGCTCAGTCTTAGGACGAGGCTTCCTCTTCATCGCACCTGGTTCAAAAGGATCGAAACCCAGAGCCAATGCTGGAAGACCATCGGTTACAAGATTAATGATCAGTATCTGTGATGCTGTCAATGCTATCGGAACTCCAGGGATAATAGATGATAAGAAGACTACTCCAACTTCCCCGATGTTCCCAGAGATCAAGTATGCAAAGAACTTTCTAATATTATCATAAACACCCCTTCCTTCCTTCACAGCCTTTACAATAGAAGAGAAATTATCATCAGTCAATACCATATCCGCTGCTTCCTTGCTCACATCAGTACCGGTGATCCCCATTGCAACACCAATATCAGCCTTCTTTAATGCTGGAGCATCGTTCACTCCATCCCCAGTCATAGCAACAACATTCCCCTTCGATTGGAGTGCTTTGACTATCTTAAGCTTGTGTATCGGCGATACTCTCGCATAGATTGTAGTCTTATCAACCAGATCAATGAGTTCA
The DNA here is from genome assembly GCA_964423225.1 of uncultured archaeon. Taxonomy (GTDB): domain Archaea; phylum Altiarchaeota; class Altiarchaeia; order IMC4; family SCGC-AAA252-I15; genus CAYREE01. The sequence continues at coordinate 2,987 of CAYREE010000026.1, forward strand.
TCGTCTGAAATGTCTTCGAGTTCCTGGCCAGTAAGAATATTATCATCATCAGAATAGATACCGACTTCCTCGCCAATCGCTTTTGCAGTTAGTTTATGGTCTCCCGTAATCATCACAACACGGATTCCCGCATCCTTGCATGCTGCAACAGATGCCCTCGTCTCCTCACGTGCCGGATCTATCATTGCAACCAGCCCAATGAATACCATATCTTCTTCAACATTTTCGTGTGAATATCCTTTCTCCAAGTCATGATAAGCTAATCCTAAAACACGGTACGCCTGGTTAGCAAATTCAGAATTCTCTTCTAAAACAGAATCCGCAATTTCAGATGTAAGTTTTTTAACACCATCTGAATACATGATGCCAGAACATTTTCCCATTATAACATCAGGGGCCCCCATACTCGCCGAAAATATTTTATCACCATCAGAATGGATGGTTGAAAACATCTTTCTTTCTGAACTGAATGGTATTTCATCAATACGTGGATGTTTCTTCTTTAAAGCATCCTGTGAAAAACCCTTCTTTGCAGAGGCCACAAGTACAGATGCTGCTGTAGGATCTCCAGTGATAGAATCGCCCGAGATACCAGCATCATTACAGAGAGTTCCGATAGTCAACAGTTTTTCAAGGATTGGGCTGTTATCCTCGATTTTTTCCCCATCAGAACCGATAATATTGCCTTTGACTTCATATCCTTCACCTTCAACTTCGAGAATATTCTCATCAACCCATATCTTTTTCACAGTCATCTGGTTCTTTGTTAAAGTACCAGTCTTATCAGTGCAGATAACAGTCGTACTGCCTAAAGTCTCAACAGCTGGAAGCCTACGTATTATCGCATTTTCCTTAACCATCCTCCGAGTACCAACAGACAAAGCAACTGTTACTACTCCAGGAAGACCTTCAGGCACGGCCGCAACAGCCAGGGCTATAGCAACTATGAAAAGCTCGAGTACTGGAGTATCTGTCGAGATTAGGCCTGTGATGAATACTATCACACAGAGTATTAGTACGCCAATACCAATTTGTTTTCCAAGTATTGTGAGACGTTGCTGTAAAGGAGTCTTCTCTTCTTTTATCTCCATTATGCTTCCTGCGATCTTACCGATCTCAGTATCCATACCAGTTGCAACAACGATAGCCGTGGCCTTTCCATAAACCGCTGTAGTTGACATATATAGCATGTTTTTACGTTCAGCTAACACAGTATCATCTGCAAGTACGTCTTGTTTTTTTTCAACAGGATTAGATTCACCAGTGAGTGAAGACTCATCAACCCTTAGTTCAAAAGCCTCAATAATCCTTAAGTCGGCGGGGATGCGATCACCAGAGTCAACCAAAACAATATCTCCAGGAACAAGATTTGAAGCAGCAATGTTTTTCTTAACACCATCCCGTAAGACTAATGCCTCGGGCGTCATAAGCTTTTTCAATGCTTCAAGTTCTTTCTCAGCATTGTATTCCTGATAAAAACCTACAATAACAATGAATATCACTATCAGGAGTATCAAACCCGCTTCTAGTATTTCTTGGACACTTGACTCTAATACCCCCACACCTATTGAAATCAATGCAGCAGCGATTAAAAGGATTATGAGAAAGTCTTTAAACTGGTTTAATAGAAGCTCTAGGACAGTTGTCTTCTTACCCTCCTTAAGTTTATTAGGCCCGTAACTTGCTAATCTCTCTTCAGATTCTTTCGAGGATAAACCTTCTTTCTTGCTATCTAGCTCTTTAAAAATAATATCCAACTGTTTAGAATGCATATTAGTATATATCCGTAGTGTAAAAAAATCAGGGAGTAAAAAGGTTATAGAACTCCCTCATTGGGGTATAAAATAATTCCATTTGCCTCAATCCTATAGACCAATTCTCTCTTATCATGGCTTGTACCCCTCATCTTAAGTATTTCAAGAGTCCTCACACGTTCCTTTCCAACCTTCTTATAATATAGTCTGATAATTCCATCAACAAGATAGTCAATATTAAACCTGGCACGCCCCTCTTGCATCTCGCTTGTCATAAGGACAGTGAGTTTCCAATGCTCTAATTTATCCACGAGATTCAATAGTGCTTCCCGCTGAGAAACTTCAGAGTCATAAAGCAATAGGAAGGCAGTTATACTGTCAATGACAATCCTTGAAACATCTCCAGCCTTAAGATATTCTTCAAATGCTAAAAAACCCTTTTTTAAGAAGTCACGTATCTCGCTTGGTTTAGCATGATGGAATATGAAATTACCTTCAGCTTCATAATCTTCTAGTTTGAATCCGATGCTCGACATGTTAGAGAAGAATTTATCTTTTTTCTCCTCAATTGAAACGTAAAGTACTTTCTCACCATTAGCCACGCCAGCCAACGCAAACTGTAATGCAAGAATGGATTTTCCCAGACCTGCCTCACCAGCAACAACAGTGATTGACGATTGTTTTATCCCGCCGCTAATAAGTTCATCAAGTCCGCCAACCCCAGTTAATATGCGTTCCATAAAAAATAATGTGTTAACAGGATTATAAACTAATCACCTTTTTGTTGGAGGTGGTAAAGGCCGGGGTAGTTTCTCTTTACCGAACTCGTCAATGATCTTCAACAACAATTCCTTTGATGATTCTTTCACGACACTCTGCGAAGAAAACACATAAAGACGCCTTAATTCACTGATATGGCCACGTTCAGTCTGTAAAACATGGAAATAATTATCCAAATCTGACAGATCCTTGAATGCATAGACCAATAGATGAGTTACATCACCTTCTGAAAGACGGTAAAAATTGATGATATGCGGGCCTTTTACCCGGTCTCTGATATCTCGTTCTGTCACAGTCTTCCAGGATTCGGGTATTATCCGGAACATGGCTATTGCAAATACGTTAATACCGAGTTTTTGATAGTCTACGTGTGTTGTATATGATTTGATGATTCCATCATCCTCAAGTTTTCGCCTTATCTTGCCTACTGCTTGGGCTGTAATATTCAATTTTCGCGCGATCTCTGCATCAGATATCCTACCGTTTTGAATCAGAAATTTTAATGTTTTTCTCTCATTTCTAGTTAGTTTAATCATCATAAATAATTACCAGGTTGGGTTTAAAAGATAATCCAAATCAGGGTTTATTCGTCATTATCTTGGTTATTATATTGGTTTTTATTCAGCTGAGTTTTAAGTGTAATACAATATGCCTCATAAAAAATTTTTCAGATGGTTGACACGTCTTTTAAGACTAAAGCAAAATCTTAGGGTTGGTATCTACGGACCTCCAAACTCTGGAAAAACTAGTCTTGCAAATAAGATAATGGCAGATTGTATAGGCGGTGCTGGATGGACTGTTTCAACTCTTCCTCATGAAACAACCCATGTATATGGAATGGAAGAGATTGTTCTGAAATCTGGAAGACATAAACTAACCATTGATTTATTCGACATGCCTGGAATCTCAATTTTCTCTGGAAGATCCCTTCCACCACCACCCCTTTTTTTCTCTTCCAGAAAGCCATATTGTAAAAGGGAGTAATGCCAAACAGGAGATAAACCGCAGTTTATGCAGGATTAGTAGTTAGATAAGGTTTCCAATGCAGGCTGGCCGGTCCACTGGATACTTCCTGTGAAAGTTTTCTCAATAGATTGTGAAAATATTTTCACTGCTGAGCTCATTGAAGTCGTCTTTTTGGCATTTGCTTAATCACTCACTTTTTCTGTGAAACCTCATCCCTGGAGATCCACTTTCCATCCGAGTTTTTCTGCCTTCATCCATTTTGATTTCTTCCAAAAAATTTTCATAATCCTTTAGCTTATCTAGAATTATTGGCAGGCCTATGAAGTCACAGGCATTGCATCGCATCTTTACGGGATTAACTCCTGCGGGACTGAAAAAACCCTGTCCTAGGTTTGAATGATTTAAATCTTTACTCCCGCACCTGGGACAAATAGTTATTTCTTCGCTTTTTTCGCTTGGTTCCTCTGCGTCCATGTAACGGTAGATGAAGTATAGTAGGATTGGCAGTGCTACTAGTGCCATAGACAATATAAATTTCGCTCTAAGATCCATTTCATCACCCTAATTTTTTTTTCACTCTAAGCATTCAAATATACTTATCTAAGCTAATATTAGTGAAATCATCGAATTATGCCTGCTTCATTTTTTATTAGCGTATTCTTTCAGGAAAAAGTAGTTTACATTGATTATGATTGCTCCGATGAGCGTTAGTGTTGACCCAACAAAGATCGGTAAATGAACATTAAGGTAGGAGACTGCGGGAGGTATCGATAAGGCCAAAAGAAGAATCCCGAAAAATAGGAGGCTATATCCAATAGTCTTGATACGGCCTGTATAGGCTCCAACCCTGACTAAAAGTTTATTAATCATTTTCAAAATATTATAATTTAAGTGGTATATAACTGTGTTACGTTGAAGACTTCAAAGCAAGCCAAACAAGCTAAAATGATTTCTAGAGCCCCAGATAAGTCCCCCACAGTCATATATTCTTTTTAAAAGCCGGTTCTCAATTTATTTGTATGAGTGGATCTGGAGATATTGGCGAGGGGGGGATACTTGTGAAGACTCCTCCTCATCAGACAAATTGGGAAAGATGACCCAAAAAATCGCGGTGGGCTCCATAGCCTTTCTCATCATTGCAGCTATTTTGGTGAGCGGATTCAAGTACCTATTTGTTGGGGAAATGCCCCCTGAGGGAACTGCATTAATTGCAGCAGGTGAGCAAAAACAGAAGGCTCTTGAGGATTTGACAAAATCTCTTGAAACTGGCGACGTAGAAAGGATGAATGCTGCACTTTCAAAATACAAAATCATGAATGCGCGCGCAATTGAATCTCTTGAAAAAGCATGCCAGATTAAAGAGATAAAAATTGAGATTGCAGGTGAATGCAGCCAACTTGAGCTATCCCAAATATGTGATAAAGCTGATATCCAAAACCTCGAGTACATAATTCAACTCAATAGCCCGGGCATTACCAAAAGTAAATGCACCACGCTTTATGATAAACTGCTGGAATACAAACAGACAAGTGAGTGCACGAAATTGCCAGGTGCAGACATTGAAGAATCAGTCCTAAGTACGATAAGCAGATTCTGTAACACGCTATAAAAGTATTATTGACGATGTTAAACAATCCCAAGCCATTATCTTATCGTCGCACTTTGTGATTATTTAATTGATGAGGGGTGTGGGATTATTCTTCATAATTTGCATTGTTTTGATTGCTGGATGTGATGCTAGGCCTTCATATCACACGGGGGATCTGAACTATAAGGGTGATCCTTCTATGTGTGAATGGGATTGCTTTTCGCAAAAGTTTGACCCCCTTAGTTATGGATGTCTGGGCAGCTGTTATAAGCGTCTGGTCCCCCTCATAACAACACTTTCGGAATGTGATCAGATCAATGATAAGTACATAAAAGGGGACTGTTACACAAGTGTTGCATTGAAAAATAACGACATCTCCATCTGTTACAAGATCCAGGCCCACAGGTCAATGGGATCTGATAAAAACGAGTGCATCAGTGCAATTTCTGAGAACACCTCTGATGTTAAACTATGCGAGCAGATCCGATCCGACCCCAATGAGAAGAATGAGTGCATAGTACTTGTTGCAATAAGGACTAAAGACATTAAATTATGTTCCAAACTTGTCAACTACAGAGGACTCACAGGATGTGTTGAGAGGATAGTAGTAGCCAGTAAGGATGCAGACATCTGTGAGGAGCTCTCAAAGGAGTTTGATCGCAATACCTGCATCCAGCGTCTAGCAACAAAAATCAAGGATGCCAGCTTATGTAAAAAGATGGCTGGGGTGGAGGCTGAAGATTGCATAAGGAAGATCGCTCATAATGAGTTGGACCACGGGGCCTGTGAACTGCTGGAGACTGAGAATAAAACAGTTGACTGCCATATAGAAACTGACGATAGCATTTTTTCCAGGGCAATAGGCTGGAGTAGGATAGGCTTTTGTGATTTGTTATTGAATGAGTCCATGAAGGGGGAGTGCCTCTTAATCATCGACAATAGACAAGTAGAAAAGGCTGTTGACTATGGGGCGAGGTCCATGTGTGATGTGGTAAAAAATGAGAGTATCAAAGCTGACTGTCTAAAAAAAATCCCAGAAAAAAAGAGAAACAAACAATCAAAATAAAAGTCTAAAAAAAGCTCAACCCTAGTCTTCATACTGGTTCACCCACAACACTTTCACAATACATTCATACTATCAACAATCACCCAAGCCGTCCTATTAGCACTTGCCACAATCACCAAAAAAAACATAATCTGGGACAAGGAGTATCCCACGGACTAAACCGGCTGATACCGATTATGTAATCCAGCGCCCCATATATGCCGCGAACGCAGAGAATAATGCTATCAGGGGAAGTGCCAGGGAGTTGCAGATACAGGCTTCATCGGTTTTCTTGTATCTTTTTATGGTTGTTGTGGTTCGGGTCCTGGGCCTGGTCGTAGTCGTCACCCTCTTTTTTAATGAGCTCATAGATATTTTTGCCCCTTTATCCATGAGCGTATCTTTTTTGTCTTGGACGTCAAGTTTCAGTTTTATTTCTCCGATGAGCTTTCGACTTTTTTCCAGTTTAAGCGTCATGTTCAATTGGCCTGGCTTGGTTGTGTTTTTCACCTTGAATTCCAGCTTTAAAATATCCATCGCCTTTGAGGAGGATGTCATCACAGATTCTTTGTCTCCAATGAATATCACAGAAATGTCTGAAGGTTTCACGACGCCCGGCAGGTCCACTGTATTGATATAGACTGTTGAGGCTTCGCCCACATGCAATCCTATGCCCTCTATGGGCACTCCAGAGGCACCTATTAGGGAGGCTTCTGTGCCTGTCATGCCGATTTTTACTGGTTCTACCTTGTATTCCCCGTATGCGTATCTTCCTGAGGTCACAGTACTTGTCTCACCTGTTTCTGGGTCAGCCCAGCCGTAGCTTCCTGAGCGCAGGGGTATGTTGATATAGCCCTTTTTGCTTTTTGGGCACAGCTTCAGGTTCGGGGTCTCAGTGCATGTCTTGCACTTGCAAGTGCATTTTCTCTTCTGGTATCCGCCTTTGCATTTTTTGTCGCTGGGTTTCCATCTGGTGCAGATGTAGTCGCATTCAAAGAAGCTTCCATCGCATGTTATCTCACAATTTGTGTCCTCTTCACAGTCTCTGGTGCATCCAAGATCTTGGAGCCATTCACTTTCGGCTTTTGTGGTCTTTGATGGGTCGAACCATTTGTTGTATCCGTTCAAGAGGTAGCATTCGCTCATGCAGTCCTTTGTGTTGCCGCAGTATTTCACACAAGTCCGGTAAAAGCCTTTTATCACCTCATACCTTTTCTGCACCCGCTTTTTACAATACTCAAGTACGTTCTCTATACCTGCCTCATCGTATGTGTCCAAGTCAGTCCAGAAGAGGCAGTCGCTCATATAGTCATCTGGGCTCTCATCATCAAAGTATGGGATCGTTGTCGTGGTGTACCGTCTGGTTGTTGGGATCCGGGGATAGGTTGTTGTGGTCTTCGGGTATGTCGTTGTGGTTGTCGGATATGTGTAGATCTTCGTATATTTTCTGGTTGTCGTGGTCCTCCTGTATGTCGTCTGGCCGCCGCACCTTATGAGGGCGTCGGGTTGCGGATCAAAGCATGTGTTCTCACATCCCCAGGGAAGATTCGCTGCTTTAACATATCTGAAGGTGTAGGGGCTTTGTAGACCCTGGCAGGAGCCGATGATCGGGGGCACCTGCGCATCTGTTGAGTTGATTAGGGAAAAAATGATTAGGCACAAAACCGATAGAGACATAGGATTTAGACTTGACATTTTATTTTTTGTTGGGAATTCTGGTAAGAACCCTTTGATTATCCATTAAAATAAATCGAATGGCTGGAGGGTTTGAACTTTGGGAACTCTTTAAAACTATTTTTTCTTGAGGTTCTGCAGGCATCTTTCTCGTTCTTCAGACATTTTTTTAAATAATTTGTCTGTCTTACTGATATTTTCTGGATAGATTGGATTAAATCCACTTACCTCAACCGAAATTGGAAAAGTATTGTTATTGTATAATCTAATATTGAATCCTATTGTCGATTCATAGACTGATAGGTTTCCCCCGTCAATATGACTTTCTAGTTGAATATTCTCCAAACCATTTTCCACCATGTTTTTCATTGATCCTGTAACTTTTCCAATATATTTGCCATGAGCCTTTCTCGTATCCTCGGAATTATAACCTGCAAGTATCCAAACAACCTGACCATCCATCCAAACACCCTCTGTACGAGATTGTATTGTGCTGCCAGAACCTTTCAGAAGCAATTTTTTCTGCTCATCATCGAGTATATCATCCACAATATCCCCTATACCTTCAGGACTCCTATGGCCGCCGAGAACTATCACGAATGGACTGGATTCAAGTTTTGAAGTCGAATTACTCCCTAGGTGAATAGGAGTAAAACCATTGATAATAAGATAATTCAATAAGCTATCAGCCTTGGCGATATCTATAGAGTTGGCAAGGATTATTACCTGGCTTTTTCCCAAGCTACCTGTGATTAGTATAATAAGGATAAAAATGGATATTGTCTTCAATACCATTGACGCACCTAACAATAGGTTAACTCCTTCAGCTTATTATTTGAGATAGCAATATATGCTCGGTTATCAATTACAATTGCAGGATAGATTATACTCGTTGTCCGCTCGTTATCCCTAGCATCATATAGATTATCATCATCTGCATATTCTTGTAATTCCGACATACAGTCCGTATTATCTTCTGAGTCGACACATATGTTCAGTTTAGAATTAAATACCGAAAATGATGCGCCATAATATTCCTGAATCAACTTGCATGAATAACACCATCTTAGACCACGTTCGACATTTCCAAAATAGAGTTGATTAATCCTAGATGAAACACAATTTGCCTCCATAAGCATGGAGTGTAATGTTGTCGTTGAAGATGGGAGGGAAGTAGTGGATGTTGACGATGTTGTCGAGGTTCTTGTTGAAGTCGTTGTCGATGTAGATGAGGTTGTTGTCGTTGATGTTGATGTTGAAGTGGTTGAGGATGTTGTTTCGGGAATGTTAGAAGTTGTCGATGAATAATCACCGGTTCCAGAAAACACTACATAGAGTATAAACACACCCAGTACTATGATGAACAATAAAGAGATAATTAATATCAAGGCTAATGCTATCTTCTTATCATTTGAGTTTCCTTTGCAGGATTCATTTTTTATCAGACTCATTTCAACGACGTATTAATCATTTAGAAATAAAAAAGAAAAAATCACGTGGTAGATGCAAGCAAATCTTCGATAATGGCTCTAAACTCTGAATCCTCAAGGGAAAGGTCATTTTCATACTCATATCCAGTGCCTATACGATAATATTTACATCCAAAAATGAAAGTTGGGACACTATTACGAGGATTATAATCCAAAAGTAAGGCTAATTCAGTTAAGGGTATCTCATCTTCCATCTCATCAGTCAACAAATCATCTTTTTCATCAAGGCTCCAATGATAAGCAATAACCTTATCAGATACAATATAATCACGAACGACATCGTCATAAGTTTCAGAAATCCATTCGCAATGCGTACACCATGAACTCGAATATAAACGAATAATCGGCCGTCCACTATCAGTACAAATCCCCTTATCAACTATCCAGAATGAACCAAATGATCCTGAATGATTAAGGTTTGATTGAGGATCAGGCAATCCATTAGTAAGGAATAGAAAAATAAACAGGATGATGATGATAATGGTGAAAAATACAAATAACGGCAATAAATAGGACTTCATTGAAAATCTAGGGTTCATAACACAACACATATGATAATAAGCTTTAAAATAATCAAAAACAAATAGAAAACTGTAATGTTTGAGTTCAATAAGAATCTAATAATAATCCTGATTTTATTGTTTTCTATGATTAGTGTAAACGCAAGACACCATCTTGGACCTGTATTCCCAGAGGAAACTGGGAACCCATATATTAACTACACATTTTCAGAGGATGGGATATTTGGCATCCCCACAACATCAATCGACCCAGTTATGAGCACTACAAGCAGTATAACATCTACAAGCAGGTCTACGACAAGCAGCATAATTCATGAACTCAAGGTTAGAACGAAAACTCCTTATAAAAACCGGGCAAACCTTAGAAGGAATCAATATCCGAATGAGACTGAAATCATTGAAAAAACCGTTCATATATGTGGTAATACAGATAAGATTTGTTCCATCGAATATGATCTAACTAAAGATGATAGACCAGACTGTTGTAACCCAGTCAATAATATAATGTGTATAGATTGTTTTTCCTATTGTAAAGATCTATGTGGAGAACAGGGATTCGGAGTGAAAACCTGCTTTTCCTATGAGGACACGGGAATAACTTGCGACTGCTCTGATAAAATGCCAACATGCTATAAACTTGTAACAACAACTACGATTGCTGTGAATAGGACGGTGAAAATTAAAAAAACAGCCACATACATTTGGATTATTTTAAGTATACTCCTTGCCGGAACAGTAGCAATGTATTATATCAGACAGCTCAAATAAGAGATTATCATTCAACCAGCCGTATTTCTGAAAGCCCTGAACAAAGATGCGAAAACAGGGATAATAAAGAATAATACTGATAAAAACGACTCGATCATCATATCAAAAAAGATAGTATCTAGTAATAGACCGAAAAAACAACCAACCAAAACACCAGAAACCGCGCCAATTAGAACTGCATTGACTGTATGATAGCCAAGTCTTAACCGAGAAATAAAATAGAGGATGCATATAGGAAATAAGACAATACTATAGTATAGATCAACAAAAAAAACATATGCAACAGCCCCTATTGAAACCATCGTGTGAAGCGAAGGTATGTCAAAGCAAAAAGGCTCTATTTTTCCATATGGTTTCGGTCGCTTAGTCTTTAAAACCATTTTCATTGCCAGACCAAGGAATATAGAGGATATCATGTAAAGAAAGGCGATTGCAAACACATGACGTGAGACTTCTATCGGCATAGAAAATACAAAGAAAGATGAAAGAATGAAATAAGGGAATTCAGGCACCTTATCAATAAGGACGTATACTTTATGGATAAAACTCATATTAGGTATTTGTCTTTTTCCTTAAAGCGATCGCCATCTGCTCTCTAACTTCCTCATAATTCGGATTCAATTCCATGGCCTTATTATAGTCAATCAATGCGGATTCGTAATCGCGTAGATATTCATGCATTAGTCCACGAGTATAATACACTTCAGCAATATCTGGTTTTAACTCGATCACGCGATTATGATCGTCAAGAGCTTTGCTAAAATCATTTATGCGAGAATATGCTAAACCCCGGTTAAAATATGATTCAATCATATCGGGTTTTAAGTCGATGGCTTTGCTGTAATGCTCAATAGCTCTTTGAAAGTCACCGAGCTTATAATAATCATTAGCCAGATTATGATACTCATATTCTAATCCAAGATCCTCAGACATGCATTACCACCCATTATGAATGATAATAATTGTAATTAATAATATTAAAACCTAAGACAGGTTTTTTAGAGATTATAAGACTATTGATCATTACTTTCATCTAATTTTCTTTCATTCTCCTTGATTTTCACGTATAACCTCTTCACGTCTTCAGACGTGTCTGCCTTAACACCTGCGAATACGTGAGGATGTCTATGCACAATCTTATCATGGAGGGAAGTTACAACTTCATCTATGTCGAATAAACCCTGTTCAGAAGCAATCTCTGAGATGAAAACAACATGCCATAAAAGATCACCTAGTTCTTCTCGAAGATTATCATAATCCTTATTATCGATAGCCTCCAATGCTTCATCTGATTCTTCACGAAGATATTTCTTAAAATCCTCTATCGTCTGCTCTCTATCCCAAGGACAGCCCTTTGGGCCCCTCATATATTTCATCAGTTCGACAAGTTCTTCAAATGACGTCATTATTTTATACTAATCTAAGTAATTGTTAAAATAATGAATAAAATAATCTTCTATTGCATATTAGTCACACTTATTTCAACGGTTTCACCAGAAGGTCCAGACGATATAATCTCTCCAATTATCCCAGATGATATAGTCGATTCGACAGAATCGGATGGAAAAACAGAGGATATCGTCACCGAACAATGGAGATACCATGTTAATAAGGGAGTTTATGATATTATCACATTCGATTCTACAAACGATAAAATTCCAGAGATATATGCTGTAAGATATAATCAAAGACAGACTACTGTAGCCGTGGTCGATCCAGAAGGATATTTGTTATATGATATGACGATTCCAAGATACATGTCATATCTTTATAAGACTGAAGAGATAATCAAGGTTCATGTCGACGATCTTAATAATGATGGGATATTAGACATCTTTGCAGGCTCTCAAATCCACACGGGAGGAATCAATCTACATTACTTCTATGGAATAGAACGAAAGATTGAAAGGGGATTGGACAGATACTACAACAGGATAAAATGGCAGACAAAGGAAGTCGGTGGAATGACACGGATTTGGACTATCAAGAGAGGCGGGAAAAAGATGCTGCTCACAGGATCTATAGACCATAATATCAGGATAATAGATGGGGAGGGTAAAGTAGTGAAGGAACATCTTATCCCAGGTACAGTATGGGATTTGAGTCCAGCTCAATTAGATGGAGATGCCCATGACGAAATCGTTGTAGGAACCTTCAGAAAAATCATGACCCTAGACAACAACTGGAAGACTATCTGGAGCTATGCTGCACCCAAAAGATTTAAAAAAGTCGTAGCAGCAGACATTGATAAAGATGGGAAAGACGATGTATTCGGAATGACAGAAGAAAAAGTTATTGCATTCAACCATATCGGCAAAGTATTATGGGAATATCCAGTTGAGAAAGGATCAAGCATTTACGTACTAGACTTAAAAGGTGGAGAATATAAAAACATCGTGATCGCAGATAAGCAGACCCTCATATTCCTAAATGATGAAGGATCCAAAGTAGGCTCTATAGATCTAGAAAGGCCCATACTATCACTTGGCGGATATTCTCTAAGAGAAGAAAGACACCTACTAGTAGGTACCAACGACCAATTAATAGATTATATGGTAAGTACTGCACCATTCAAGAGGAAAGATGCTGAATACTATCTGAAGACCGCAGGAGATTATTACAAAGAAGATAAGCTGGATAAAGCAATAGAATATGCAAACAAAGCAAAGACAGTCTTCCAAGAATTAAAAGATCAGGAATCAATCAGTATAAGCCAAGAAATAATAACTAATTCTGAGATTATCCAAAATTCAGACAAATTATTCGAAGCAGCCTCAAAACACTTTGAAAAAAGCGAATATAATATGAGTAGGGAAAAGGCAGAAACAGCATTAGAAGGCTATAGAAAAGTATGGAGGGGAACAGGGATCCAGAAGGCTGAACAACTACTATCAGTGATAGACGACAAGAAAATAGCAGATACATTATATGCTCAAGCCGAAAAACTATTCCTAGAAAACCAATTTGACAACTCCATCAAGAAGGCAGATGAAGCGAAAACCATCTACTCTAGGATAAATGATAAAATAGGGGTCCAAAAAGCTAATTCACTAAAAAAACTAATAAACCGCGACTATTCTGCAACTACGACAATAAAAAAAACCGGGGTAACAACAACAATCCCTACTCAAGGAATTGCGAAAAATGAGATAATTACCTACATAGCGATAGGTTTAGGCGTCATTATAATACTATTAACATTAAAAAGATTTTTAGAGAATATGTAGGCCTTAATCCCGTCCACTATTTCCTTAAGTGTCGTGTCTTTTTCCTGCGCTTTTTCAACTTATGTCGGCGCATTTTTTGCAATTTTCTCTTACGTCCACATGGCATGACATAAAATACTACATTTAAGAATAAAAATAAAATATATATTATACGATGGTTTCAATCGAAGAATTAATGGAAAAATATCGGAATATGGATGATGTTGACCGGCAAAAGCTATGGTTAGCAGTAATTGGCACGATACTTCTCGTCTACCTACTGATAAGCCTGGAAAGCTCGATGGATATCGCCGGACAATGGCTTGATAGTGGCGCAAAATATGCGAACGACACTATTGAAGGGACCAAATCATTAAGTTGAAGATAACTTAATCAACTATAAGTCCGCCATATCCCACTACCTGACTATAGTCGTTTACAATATCTCCAGAAGTCATATATTTGACAAGTTCTGCGCTAGTAGCGCCCATGTTAAGGCATGCACTAAGCATAATTGCAACTGGAGCATATCCACACATAGATATACTTCGATTTTTTACTACCTTAAAAAGTGTTTTCGGGTCTAGATTTAGTATTGCATCTATTGCTGCTTGATCATTTTCCATTGCCTTCTCCTGTGATTCATAATGTGTGAAATCAGTGCTCGCAACTATTGTGAACTTCATGTCAAGCTTATTCAATACATTGGCAATAGTACTACCGAGTTCCATACATAGTTCCAAGAAATCATTAGAGGGGGTATAATGCTTGATTGCGATAGGTATTATCTGAAACCCATCGCCAAAATACTGCATGAAGGGTAGTTGTACTTCAAGAGAATGCTCTCTTGAATGAGCCTGCATATCATCATCGATAAGATCAGTGGACTTGTATATCTCTTTTGCAACAAGGGAATCTATCCTAACATCTCCAAAAGGCATCTTCCATAGTCCTTCAGTCATAATGCTAAAATCAGGTCCGAATCCAGAATGGTTTGGCCCAAGTAGGATAAAAGTGTCTGGAGTCTTGATTCTAGAATACACTTCACCAGCTACTTTTCCGGAATACATAAGTCCTGCATGAGGAGATACAATACCTTTTACATGTTTTCGAGGTAGATCAGTATTGACTAATTCTCTAACCTGTTTATCAAGCATTTCATTGTCAAAATAATAAAATTGTCCTGCAACAGCCGGCTGGCGTATCATAATAGATTATTTAAATCACCGGTTTATATTATTATCTATGTCTGAGATACCATTAGCACCCATTGAAAGAGTTTTAAGGAAAGTCAATATTGACCGGGTGGGAGAGGATGCTGTAGTCGAATTAAGGGATATGATAGAAGAATACGCCTTACAGGTAGGTGAACGTGCTGCTAAACTGGCAAAACATGCTGGAAGAGTAACACTGAAAGCTGATGACATTAAACTGGCTAAATGATAAGATGAGGCGCTCCTGGATAGTGATTACATTCTTGATAACAATCCTGGGATGTTTGGGAGGACAAAAATACGTCTGCTATGATAAGACAATTGTAGAGGATAAAATCTTTTGCCCAAAATACGTGTGTTTAGACAAAAGCACTGTAGCCTCCCCTGAAGCATGTCCGAAAACAACACAACCGAAGGATAATCCAACGACAACACTCGAAGGCGACACACCAGATAAACCGAAGATTCGTGAAGATGGTCCAGGAATGTATTATAGAGCATTTCACGCAGCATTAATGGCAGACGACTTTGAGGGAACTATGAATTTCTTGTCAATAGAGAAAAAATCAGAGTTAAAAGACGAGATAAAAGCTCAGGTTGCAGTAAAAACTTGGATGCTCCTATATCCAAAAACAATAGACATAATAAAAGAGGACATTTTTGGGGATAAAGCCTCGGTTAAAGTAAAAGGATTAAACGATGATGAAAAAGTTGTGAGGGGTGAGGCTTTAATGGTGCTTGAAGAGGGTGTGTGGAAGATGGATGATGTTTTTTGGGGAGCACCAGAATAACAATTATTCTGTATAAATCGTATTTCTGACAATACTTGCAGCATCAACAAATGCATTTGGATAAATACTTCTACCAGGCATGATACTCACATTAATCCCGGTTTTTACATTATCTCCCATGATACAACCAAATTTCCTACGCCCTGAGTTAACCATATTATTTTTGACTTCGATCTTTACTTCATGATCGTCGAATCTGAGATTCGCAACTTTTGTGCCTGCACCAAAATTGCAGTTCTCGCCGATAATAGAATCGCCAAGATAACTAAGATGGCCAATATGCGTTCCCGACATGATAATACTATTTTTTACTTCCACTGCATTACCAATCTTGCATGAATCCATTATAACAGTATGGGGTCGGATATAACAGTTGGGTCCGATCACACAATCATCACCGATAAAAACAGGACCCTCGATATACGCTCCCGACCGTATAACAGAATTTTTACCAACATGTACTGGCCCTTTAATTACAGCGTATTTTTCAATTGTAGCAGTCTTTTGTTTTTTTAGTTTTATGGATTTCATAACAATTTCATTAGCATCTAGAAGATTCCAGGGTAATCCAATGTCTATCCATTGTCCTTCACAGGTATAACCGAATACAATGCCTTTTTTGATAAAATTCTTTATAGCATCCGTGAGTTCATATTCCATTCGCCGGGATTTTCCGATTTTATCCAATTCATCAAAGATTTTATTATTGAATATATAGACTCCAGCATTTGCGAGTTTGCTCTTTGGTTTTCTTGGTTTTTCCTTTAAGGAAAGTACTTTATTACGTTTAACCTCCACTATACCATAAGAGCTAGGATCGGATACTTTGACCAATGACATGGTTGCATCTGATTTCTTTTTCTTGTTCTTCTCAAGAAGCGTGCGTAAAAATGATTTTGTGATAAAAAGATCACCGTTTAACACCAGAAACTCATCTTTTATTTTCCCCTTGACCTTCAGTAATGCATCGCCAGTACCCTTCTGTTCTTTCTGCAAGATGTAATGAATCTTCATGCCACGATAAACATGTCCAAAATATTGTTCAATAGATTTGCGCTGATAACCCACAATGATAAATATCTCCTTTACACCAACACAATCTAAAGCCTCTAGATTCCATTCTAAAATAGGTTTTCCAGCGATAGGCAGCATTGGCTTGGGCCGGGTGCTAGTAAGTGGCCTAAGCCGTGTTCCCTCACCTGCCGCAAGGATAACAGCCTTCATAAAATAGTATTTGATGTCAGAGAATATATTTAAAACATATCATAGGAATTCTATCACGATTTCCTCTCCAGAAACATATTCTATCTGTTGTATCCTGCCACACGCCTTTAAATCTTCCTCAACAGCATCTAATAGTTTTTTCTTATCTTC
>CAYREE010000026.1:20174-21316 GCA_964423225.1 uncultured archaeon
GCTTTTTCGACTTCTTTACCCAGACTCATCTGATTATCGCTTTTAAGCTTTCTGATTAAGGCGAGAACTTCAATTAAAACATCACCTGACTTCTCAGCAGTTATATCAAGATGATCCTCGAATACTATCGGCCAGTTAGCGATATGAATGGATTCAACTCCCTCATTCTTCTTGTAGAATGTCTGGTATATCTCCTCGGTTATATGGGGCATTATTGGAGCCATCATCTTGATAACTGAGAGTAATCCATGATATAACGTGTATTGTGCTGCTAGCTTAGATTTATCCCCTCTTATCTCGGGTTTATAGAGACGTTGTTTAACTATTTCAAGGTAGTAGTCACAGAAGTTCTGCCAGAAGAATTTTTCAACGTCTGCCTTCGTCCTTGAATATTCATATTTATCAAATGATTCTGTTGATGAATTGATTATTTGAGAGAGTTTTGATAGGAGCCATTTGTCGATCGTCTCAAGCTCAACTTGTTTTCCATCATAGTCTTCAAGGTGCATGAAGACAAACCTTGAAGCATTCCAAAGTTTAGTCAGGAATTTCTCGCCTGTTACAAGATCTTTTTCACTGAATGGGAGATCATCACCAAGCTTGCATCCTGCCGCCCAGAACCTCAATGAATCGGCTGAATATTTCTCAAGCATCTTCTGTGGTTCTACGACATTTCCCTTGCTTTTACTCATCTTCTTTCCATGTGGGTCTTGAGCATGACCGGATATCACTACATCAGACCAGGGATTAACCTTATCATGCATTCTTGATTTCACTACAGTGTTGAAAAGCCAGAAGGTGATAATGTCATGTGCTTGGGGACGCAGACTCATCGGATATATTTTATCATAGATTGCATGGTCTTTGAATAAGTCTGCAGCTAGTTTTGGAGTTAATGATGATGTTGCCCAAGTATCAAGGATATCTTCCTCAGGTATGAACTTCTCATTACCGCATTTTGGACATTTTTCAACTGGTGGTTTGTCGTTCATTGGATCAACTGGAAGATCTTCAATTCTAGCAAGGATTTCTTCATCACATTTGCTACAATACCAGACTGGAAACGGTACTCCAAAATATCTTTGCCTTGAAATCAGCCAATCCCACTGTAGTCCCTGAACCCAGTGATCATATCGATGACG
>CAYREE010000027.1:0-20564 GCA_964423225.1 uncultured archaeon
GAAAACGTTGTTGATGCTGAGTATGAGGTAGAGGACGAGGAAAAGAAAGAATAGGAATGGTTTCAACACCCGAAGAAGTTGAAAGAAGACTTCAGGGAGGCTCAGGAACCGGTCAAGGCGAATACAAGGTAGAAGCAGTTTATAATATAACCGGTGCTGGAACTGTTATTACCGGAGAAGTAGTGTCAGGGACTTTAGAATCCGGTTTGATCGCTCGATATGAGAATGAGTTCTATGCCATTATTGGTATTGTAAAGGACCGTGACCACATACCCTTCGCATACCCGGGTGATAGCCTAAGTCTGAACGTTAAAAAGCTAAATAAAGAGGGGGAGAAAGTGGAATCTAAAGGCATCATTTATAATATATTAAATAGCCTCTTCTCATTTGGGAATATGAGCAATAATTCAACAATCCCAAAGGGAACTATCTTAAAATTCGTTAGAAAAGAACATGTCCAAGATAATTGACACATCATACCATAGTAAGCGTATCGGCAAACTTCCAGAAGGATGTAGACTATGCGTTAAAGGAGCTAAACTCGTTCTTCTAGTAACAGGCATCTGTGACACCGGATGCATGTACTGCCCACTCTCAGATAAGAAAAAAGGTAAGGATGTGGTCGTCGCAAATGAATGGTGGATAAAAAAAGACAAAGACATTCTAGAAGAAGCAAGACTATGCGATAGCCTTGGAGCAGGCATCACCGGCGGAGATCCACTCCTAAAACCAGACAGGACTATTAGATACATTAAACTACTAAAAAAAGAGTTCGGAGAAGATTTTCACATACATTTGTATACAACTGTAAAAAACGCAAAGCATAAGATACTGGAAAGACTATACAAGGCCGGCCTAGACGAGATACGATTCCACCCTGGATTCACTGATGGAACAACTTTAAAACTTCAAGCAATAGAGGACGCATTGGGATTCGACTGGGATGTGGGATGTGAGATACCCGCGATACCGGGAAAATTCAAACAGACAAAAAAGCTCATCAAGGATTTAGATGGAATAGGCGTCAAGTTCCTTAACATCAATCAGCTGGAAGTCTCTGAAACAAATGCTGAGAAACTCGAAGAGCAAGGATTATTTGCTGAAAGCGACGAGTCTTTCGCAGTGAAAGGAAGTGGACGTACAGCGGAAAAACTGCTTGAATACTGTGTAAAAAACACTTCTCTTAGAGTTCATTACTGTACCGTGAAACTAAAAGATGGAGTACAATTGAAAAACCGGCTTATAAGAAGAGCAGGCAATATTTCAAAAGACTACGATATGATAACAAAGGAAGGGCTACTTCTCAGAGGGGCTATATATCCAGAAGATACTTATCCATCTTTTGACTATTCTAAAATGATTAAGTCCATTCCACCAAAAAAAAGAACTGATTTGATAAAGAGATTAACTAACACAAGGGAAAAAATCATCCAACACTATGGTATAGATAACTCTCTGATCCAGGTTGATAAAGAAAAATTACGGATACTCATAGGTGCCTGGATCATCGAAGAAATAGCTGAAGAGACCAAGAAAAATGGATATAAGCCTGTGATAATCGAGGAATATCCGACTAAAGACATGCTCATCACAGACTTGATAGCATTATAGAAATAGTTAATCATCCACAATCTTCAAGGGTAATCTTATCCTCGACCACCTTTGCCACATAGCATCTTCTACCAGGGAAATTAATATCTACAAATCCAGTTAAATCATCATAGAAATTATCCTTCAAAAATATTACTTTATCATCAAAAGACCAATCATTCAAGTTAAACCCGATCTTATATTCATTTTTTTCCCTGACAAAGACGATACTATCCTCCCCGATATCATCTTTTAAATCCGAGAATAACATGATATACCGAGTATCAAACTGATGATAACTACAATTCAAAGCGATATTTGAAACCTGGAAGGAATAGGAAAATATGAGGCATAGCGTGAATATTCCAGGTAAAATATACTTTTTAGACTTCCCTATCTCAAGGTGTGATAGAGTCTTGATCGCTAGTAGGGAAATAAATGGTAAAAGCTCATAATAATATCTAGGACCGAAAAATACACAGTGATAATAATAAAAGAAATATCCAAAAACTAGGATAATAATTATCGATGAAAAGAGAATATCCAGCTCGTCTTTCTTAGAAAATAGGAATAAGAGGAAGAGTATATAGATCAAACCAATACCACCAAAGACGTATCCATCAAGCTTGTTCAAACTGTTTCTAGTGTTTAAAAAGGCCTTAACCAGAGTATGCCCGGGAGAACCGTGAGTATTAATAAAACCCTTATCGATGCCAAACCCGGGAGTCTCAGTCTCATGTACAAGGAGAAACGGTGTGAGGAATAGATTTCCAGTTATCACATAATTATAACACAAGTAAAATCCAAGCATAATGAAAAATCCTGCAATGAAAGACCCGATCATATTTAGATTAATCTCTTTCTTTCTGAGGGAATACACTCCAAAAACAAAGGATAATAATAGGGCATTAAAAAGCCTAATGTTGAACAATCCACCTAAAAGCAATCCAGCCAGGAAGGCATATAAAAGATTACCCTGTTTTAATGACTTGAGATAGAATAAGACAAAAAGCAGTGTAAAAAGCATAGAAAGCGGATTAATCATGTAGGACGATGACATCAGGATATAAAACGGACTAACCGCCATAAAAAGCACTGAATAGATGGCCAAACTCCTGTTATAAAAGAAATCTAAACCAAGAAAGTACAATGAAATAGCTGAAAGACCACCGATAATTGGATTTACTAGATAAGATGCTCTAAATACTTGTCCGAGAGCTATGAAAAAGGAGAATATCGGATTATACTTACCGAATACAATGCCGTTATACAAACCAATGAAAATCTCATTATCCATCAGATAGTAAAAGTCTGCATCAATTGTCGACGAACTATCCAATAGTGCACTACTAATAGAGGTTAGATAAAGCTTTCCTTCAAGCATCAGCTTAGCCTGGAACAAACGTGTGACACCATCCGGAGTATGTGGCATCCCACCAAGGATATAATATCCGAAAATGGCTGAAGGGATGGATGAAAGAATAAAAAGCACTATGATGATCCCTGCCTCAGAACGGAATATTACTTTATAATAAAGAAGTAGGATATAGAAGATACAGACAATGATAATTGATTTGATAATATTCAGCAATATTTGGATAATACGAGAACCTCTTGCATACAGGTAATAGTGCAAAGACAAGTGACCATATTGATAATTATGTTTATATTGAGTTTCAAGAGGATAATCATATACTAAACGAAAATTTGTATTTTCTTTCTTGATAAATTCTCCAGGAATAGTAATAAAGGTTTCATCATAATAGAAATAATCATTTGATGGACCGATTGTAACAAACTCAACCACTACATCATCTACAATGACCATGATATCAAGGCTTTTATTCTTCAATACAAAACGCTTAACCAAGACATGATCGACATTAGGCTCAGTATCAAGATAAAAACTCTCATACTTCTCACTCTTAACATACCTATAATCCTCCAGAACACTTGAATTATCCTCAGAATAAAACACAACCTCTTCCGAATCCCCCCGTATAGGCCAATATTGATATGTCAGTTCATCCCATAGTTCCCCCACATCAATGGAATCAACAGCAACATAGCCCGATAGTCCAGAGGGATAGTAGCTGCTATTGAAATAATAAAAGGATGATATGAATAATAGGAAAAAAACAAGATTGCTTGTAAGCCTATTGTCTAGTCGAAGCGTATTACCTTCAAAAAATGTCTTGTTATTTAACACCAATTTTTCAAGTCTTGATTTATGTTTGGACATCTGAATAACACCAAGATAAATGCTTTATCAACATGATTATGTCATTGTTTGTTCCAGACCTATCCGTCCATGGAACTTGCATAGTAGACATATATACTGAAATCAATAAATATCTCAAACAAGGAGATTTAAAGGTTGAAATACAGGGACAAACAGATACTAACTAATATTTTTTTGTCTATGGCTTTCATCGTATCATTTGTCATAGCACTTGAGATTTTTAGTATATGCAACCGGTTTCTCACAGGTATTGCATCCAGATACAATAGAGTTCTGCGCCCCTGAACCAAAGAGGATAAACACCCGATTTGTCAAAGATGACGAATTATACTGTACGTATAGATGCAATACTCTGCGTCATCTTAAAAGATTTTTATAAGTTACATTAAAAGAAGAGAAAATTGAATTTTTTAGGGATGGGATCCATCCGAATAGAAGAGGGGGCTTAAGTTGGCTGAACTACTATATAATTGCTTTAGGAAAAAGGAGGTAATTGGCCGACAATAATGATTACGGGATAGTATTATAGAATAGTAAATACGATAACCCACTTTCAATTAAAATTTTAAAAGTACGATTCTTGGATATTTTGATACGGGTTTTTCCACTAATTTAGAACTTTTTATTGCTTTAAGATAAATTGGATGATATGCGTTATGGAAAGGATCGTTTTTCGCCTTAATATGAGTCTCATTTAAAGCTATGTAATAGTTTGGTTTCAGATCAAGTATCTTTTCCCATACCAAATCTGGTTTGCGCTTCTCGATACGAGTTAATCCAAAAATGTTTCCCACCGAATCAACGAATATGAACTCGCAGTTATTCCCACTGTAAAGTGATCTTTTTTTTACATGATACATGAAGGTCAATTCATTAAATCTTCTCTCACTTACACCAATAATGTTAATACTACGCTCTAAAGGCTTATCACAGACAATATCAATTATATCCTTTATCCTCATTGCATTACCACCTTTAGAATCCATTTGGCGAACCCAACCAGGAGAAATGTATTTAGTAACATTATTTAAACCGAAGTTGATGGAGTAGACAAAGATACCCTGCAACAAGAACATCAGAAGTGTGAGATATGTGATGGTCTTAATGTTTATCCTCTTCAGACTCCAGGAAATGATAATTGAAAAATAAGGTAAGTTAGGGACCATATAACGGACATCAATATTGGGAAAAACTGTGAAAATAAATATAAAAAATCCTATCTGAAAAGCGCTTAGTACAGCAAGATTTAATCGAAGAGGCGATTCAATACGATATGGAGAGTAGTATATCGCATAGGTTAATAGGAAGAGTGAGAAGAAAAAAATTGGGGGAATAAACAAATCACGTCCAATAGCATGAGACCATCCTCCAAGACTCCAAAGCCATAGGTTAATACGACCTCCAAGATGCCATGGCCTAAAAGTGGTATAATCAAGGAAGGGGAATATTTTTGATAGATTATTATAATACCATAATATTGAGGTTGAAGTTAATAGTAGTGCAAGTAGAAATAAGGGCAATATTTTTCTCTGAATCAGAACCTTTGCGGATCTTTTTTCATACAGAAGATATAGGCATGCGATTCCCGCCCCTAGAGTAAATACTGGCGTTGATATCTTAGCTAAGACCGCAAACGAGCTTGCGCATACCAAATGTAACACCAACCGTAGACTATCCCATTTTTTAGCAAAAACTAGGATATATAGAAACCATACAACCGAGAACAATTGGAGGGTCTCAACTAAGAATGTATTCGATAATCCAGTGTATATCGGAGAAAAAACCACTACAAGACAACCGATAAGCGATATTAATTTATCCTCAAATACCTCCCTAAGGATTCGATAGAATAATAATACAATCATCAAGTTAGAGAGATATATGACAAGTAACAAGCCATCATCAATGGAGCCGATTACCATGCCAATGGGGACAAATAACTGACCAATCCAGTAGATCATCGGTGCCTTGGGTATTGGAGAGAAAAACATATGTGTATACCATAAAGCAGGTTGAGTTGTTAAAAACTCGTATAGTTCTATAGAATACGATGCATAGATCGCAGAATCCCATTCAAAAACCTGTTTATCCAAGATGATATGCAATAAGTTTGGAATAGTCAATAAGATCAGTAATAGATAATCATAAAGACCATCCCTTCTTTTTACTACAGAATTCGCTATTAACTTAACAACTTTATGAATATTCAACCTCTTTATCTGCATCTTTTCTCCATAGGGACATGATTCAGGTAATATCTTAGAATCATGATAATAATATTATTCTCAAACAAAGATTAACAAAACTGGATGCCCGATCAAAAAAACTGATCAGATCATCCCCATAACTTTTAGATATTTCTCTGCCACAGACTCTATACTGAACTGCTTTAACCATTCTGGATCAACTTTCTTAACATCTCCGTCTAACACATTTAATATAGCCCTAGAAAATCCGTCAATATCCCCAATTTGAACAAGTTCACCATACCTGCCATTATCTAGAATATCTCTAGGACCATAGGGGCAATCTGTAGCGACAATTGGCACTCCCATCGCCATGGCTTCAACAATAGTCAATCCAAAACCCTCATATATCGATGAAAATGCGAATACATCAGTCCTAGCTAGATAAGGATAAACATTTTTCACAAAACCGGGAAAATCGATATAGTCTTCGAGACCGCAATCTTTTGCCAGGTTTCTCAATTTAGCTTCTTCAGATCCACAACCAAAGATAACAAGCCGAGATTCTTTCACCTCAAACACCTTGGAAAAAACCCTAATTAGTGATGATATATCTTTTTGACAATCCAATCTTGCAACAGAGGTAATTACTGGCAAATCTTTTTCCAAATACCATGGATGACAAATTTCTTCTTTCGCCCTGTCAGGAAGGTCCCCCGTAATAACTGGATTAAAAATAACATTCACATCATTAGACCTAATATTTGTCAGCTTCTTGACCTCATCTGCCAAACCATTAGAGACAGCAATAATCCCATCTGCAAAGGGATGAATCCATTTAATTAAAAAGGGACGGATATGAAACATGAGAGCTTTCTCATGTTTTATAGGCTCAAAAATAGCTAATTCTTCAGGAATAAAAACCTTGGTCTTCTTATTTCCCAAATATCTAGCCAATAAGGACAACTCACTGGCAAGATGCCAACAAGGTCGCATACAATAAGGTTTATATTCACGCAAATATTTGATAAGGTTAATAATCCGGAATATTGAGTATTTTGATGCATTCAAGTTAATTCTTCGAGCTTTCTCTGAAAAATCGTATTCATCAATCAAGCCCGGCTTGTCAAATACCAGGTCAACAGAATAACCCCTCGAAATAAATTCATTAGCAAGCAAACGAGTAACTTCAACAACTCCACCATGCACAATTTCAGAGTAATAGAATGATATATCTGGTCGTCTACTCAATTTTTTCACCAAAACCTATTTCATATTCCGTTCATATATGATAAATAATCCATCACCTAATAGATGGAGTATTAGTTTATACACCCAATAGGATAAAAAATATTTTTTTAAAAAGGTGAATAGTCTTCAAGATTGACGAGCTCTATATTATTGATTGGAATAATTCCGAGATGAAATATATTTTAATCTAAACAAATCCATAAAAAAAAAGAAGTATATAATAATGGCCGTGTTAAGATGAATAAGATACATACTAAAAAACACAATAGATAATAATAAGGAAAATAGTACAGAATAGGATGGATATAGAGAAAATACGGGATGATAAGAGTTTTTTATTCATAAGCCTATCAATAGGGAATATTCGGATTAAAGGAGCCAATCAAGGAGTAGCATATCTGATACCCATATTAAAGAGATATGGCTACACCGTACATTTCATCGACCTTTCATCAGATATATCCAAAGAATCCTTTCTGGAAAAGATTAGATCAATCAATCCTGGAATCATTGGTTTCTCAAGCACGACACAAGAATATAAATACTTGATACATTTCTCCAATATTCTAAGGAAAGAATCTGATATCATGCAGATTGCGGGAGGAGTTCATCCAAGCCTCGATCCTATCGATGTTTTACGTAGAACTTCCGTGGATGGTGTATGCATAGGTGAAGGTGAGATACCACTCGAAGAACTGCTAGTAAACATTCAGGACAATAAGGACATAACCAAGACAAGGGGATTCTACTGGAGAACAGGAAAAAAGATGATAAAAAATGATATCCCGCCATTTATCAAAGACATTTCAACAATCGAATTCCCAGACTTTTCCCACTATCCAAGAGACATAGTAATAAAAAAATGGGATCCAAATAGGAACCTTGTGATAGAGAAAACCGATGAACTAAACTATTTTACAATTGTGCTAAGCCGAGGATGCCCTTATAGATGCACTTACTGCTGCAATCAAGCAAAAGCAGAAATTTATAAGGGCCAGAAAGGATATCACAGGCTGCCAACAGTCGAATATTCAATAAGTTTTCTGAAAAAGATGATAAAAAACTATCCTGAAACCGACTACATTGAATTCATCGATGATCTTCTTATTACAAACCAAGAGTGGTTCCTAGAGTTCATCCATAGATATCATAAAACCATCGGATTGCCATATAAGATCAATGGTAGATTCGAGAACATCAATACCAAGATCGTAAATGCCTTTATAGAAACGGGTTGTACCCAGGTTTTTTTTGGATTAGAAAGCGGTGATGAAGAGTATAGGAATAACATTTTGAACAGGCGTCATAGCAATAAGTTGATAATAGAAAAGGCAAAGATGATCAAGGATGCTGACATCCAGTTGATGACAATGAATATGGTGGGACTTCCAAATGAGACTAGAAAACATTTATTATCGACATTATTGCTCAATCAGAGGATCAAGACCGATTTTGGTAGTGTGGTATTTTACAGGCCATACAAGGGTTCTAAGTTATATGACATGTCAAAGGAGATGGGATTGCTAAAAAGCGGTGAGGATATGATCCAGATCGTATCGAATTTTGACCGCCCATTTGTTAAATCTACAAACATGAGTGAATTTGAAACGATAACATACCAGAAATTACTGACGTTCTTCTTCTTTTGTCGAGCAGCCGAATATAGGATAGGAAAATTCATTTCAAAGAGAAAGGGTTTAGGAAAACTACTTGTAGTAAAAGCACTAATAAGGATATTCTTAATAGGAATCAAAATGTATTATATTGATTATATCAAAGAAAAGAGGAAAAAAGAGGATTAGGAGGGTACAAATGGGTAAAGCTGTTATTGTAGCGGACTGTAGTTATGGTTTTGCCAGATTTACTGCGATTAATTTAAAGGATAGGGGATATGAAGTACATGCGATAACAGATAGCCCGAAGGTTAAACAGGAATTGGAAGAGAAGGGTATAACTGCATATCAGTTAGACTTGGGTAAAAGCAAGGATGTCAGACTAGTTTGTGACAATATCTTGACTAAATGCAAAGAGGATCCATATGGGATTATCCTTTATGTCGGTTATACCCAGATTGGGGCAATCCAAGACATCTCTAGAGAGGCATTAGAGGAACAATTCGAAAAAATGGTTTTCGGGCCCATAGAATTCCTATCATATTTTTTGCCGATTTTCAGGAAAAACAATGGTGGACGAGTCATATTCATCAATACGTTAAATGGCAGGTTTACATTCCCATTCATGAGCGCTTATGGATCCGCACGTAGAGCACTCGAATCTTTTTTTGAATCATTAGAGCGCGAATATTCAAAAACAGGTGTTAAAGTAATGAATATCGTGCCATTCTGTCTAAAGCAAGACTCCGACCAACACGCAAAAATAGTAAACCATGACAAAAAAGATGTGGTATTGCAGGACATCTATAAGAAGATTTATAATATGATCGAAGAGATAACAGATGCAAAAGGCTCTGAAAACATCATTAATAAAACATATGGAGAGATAGTGAAAGGCCTGGAGGATGATAAGGTTAAAAAAAGGTCTGTGATTGGAATTGAAGCAAAAATACGTGATTTCTTTCATACGCATCTACCGCCCTCAATACTAGATTACTTACTTGAGAAGAGATTGAAAACCCACTATAATATTGACATAAATGAATTGGGGAAGAAACAATAATGTACATTCCATCTAAAATTGACTTGTTAAAATTATTTTTAAAATATCCAGAATATCATACAAGCATGCTTATAAGAAAATTCAGGTTTTTCAGAAGATATAGGTGGGTGGATAAAGACCATGATAATGACGACAATGTGCCGCCCCCACTTGCATTCAAGTTATATCTAACCCTCAACTGCAATCTAAGATGTGGAATGTGCATGCTATGGGGGGACAAAGGAGTTAATAAAGATCAATGCAGGGAGGATGTCAAAGAAGAATTATCATGGGATGTCGTAAAAAGATTATTCGAAGAGATGGGGGATAATAGGCCATCATTCATCCTTTCAGGAGGTGAACCATTGTTATACTCTCATTTCAACGAACTGGCAGGGCTTCTAAAAAAACACAAGTGCTTTGCATACCTTTGTACTAATGGCATCTTCCTGGATAAACACATTGAAGCAATAAAAGATAATCCCTACCTCATCCATTACATTTCACTAGATGGTACAGAGGAGGTAAATGATAAGCTTCGTGGAGAGGGAGTTTATAAAAAAGTGATAGAGAACATTAAGCTCTTAAAATCACTCAAGAAAAAACCGTATGTAGGTGTCCAGTTCACCCTACAACATGGAAATGAACACGTCATGTATGAGACATTCAAGGAGGTTAAAGACCTTGGTGTGGACTGGATCCTAATCAACCTTCAATGGTATATATCACCGGAAAAATCAGATGAATACGAAAAGGTCATGAAAAACCTGTATAATATAGATCCAAAAAGCCATCTTGGATTCGTCTTACCCTACAATGTCGACAAAGAAGAATTCATAAAACAATGCAAAAAAATCCAGGGTGAAAAATGGCCATTTCAGATATCTTGTTATCTAAAAAAACCCGAAGATATCATAAGCTATGTTGACACTCCAGACATACACCCATATAATAAAATCTGCTATAAACAATGGGTTCGAATGGATATTATGCCGAATTCAGATGTTACACCATGCATTCAATATCCAGATATAAGATTCTCAAACCTAAAAGATAAGAGCATAATGGAGGTTTGGAATTCAAAGGAATTTACCGACTTCAGAAAATTCATCAGAAAAAACCAGTTCCCCATATGTAGTAAATGCTATGCATTGTTCCTTTATGATGGAAAACGAGGTATACTATAAGACAAAAGAAGATGGCTACAAAACCCGCTATTAATAATCAAGAAGACTACGCCTCTATTATGAATAGACTCGAAAAACCAATACTCTTTGTGGATACGACCGTCGGCCATGGAAACGTCAGTGTTGCCGACGCCCTTCTAGAAACCTTCGAAGACAAGGAACAGATTTACAGGATGCATATCGAAGACCTTGTCACCAAAAAAATTGTTAATGAAGATTATAAGAGATACAAATTCATCTCCAACAACATCCCATTCTTACTCAACCTAATCTATCGAATACCCTTGTTTTATTATAGGAAAATGATTAGGGAACAGATGAGTGGATCAGAGAATACTCAAAAAATAAAAGAAGTTCTAGAAAGGTTAGATATTAAAACTGTTGTCTGCATAAGTCACAGGCCAGCATTCTGGTTGAGTTGCTTAAAAAAACGTGAGAAAATGAGTTTCAATCTGTGGGGTGTGGCAACTGAATTTGGACGGACACTTGCCTGGAAGTACATATTCTGGGATGAGATGGATGGATACATTACAAGTATTCCAAAAGAATTGTTTGATTACAGATTTAGGGGTGGAATGGAATACCATATGATCAAACCACCTTGCAGGAGAATCTACAAGCAGATATCAAATGAGAAAGGAGATACAAACACAACCCTCTTTATCGCAGGTTTTTGGGGTCAAATATTCCCTGAAAAGGCGAAAAAGATAATCAGAGATATCATTACCCGATTGCCAGGATTGAACATGATTGTTGTATGTGGTACAAATGCGAGATTATTAGAATCCTTGAGAATGGAATTTGAAAATAAAGACGGGATTAAGATATATGGGCAGGTCGAGGACATGGATAGATTATTCAAAAAATGTGCAAGTGTTATAACAAAACCTGGTTTTTCAACTCTCGTCGAGGCAAATAACTCAGGAAGACAGATTTTTCTCTTAAGAGGCATGCCGGTGGCTGAAGATCATAATGCTAAATACGCGATAGAGAATTATAAGGCACGAAGATTCACGGTTGATGAATTTGTCAAATGGCATACAAACCATAAAAAATGATTTTTATCAGACTGATGGACATCATCTAGTTTAGTTCTATGTCGATTTTCGAGATTACTGGTAGATATTTGTGATTTTTCCGTTCAATGACTTCTGAATCATTCAACTCATGTAGGTCAATTATCATAGAATCTCCAAGGATCGTCCTTAATTTACTGATCATGTCAGAAAGCTCATCCTGATTGAAGCCAGTATCAGGACCATATTCAAGGGTTATATGGTTTATGCTTTCCTGTATCATCTGCAACCATTTCACATTCTTTACATCATCAAATAAAATGAACAGGTTTGTGAGGAATCTCTCATCTGGTGTCACAATTATTTGTTGGGTGCGTCCAAGTATTTTATCCACTACAGGAAGGCCTCTCCCACACCTACATTTGCCATTCTTCCCGACCTCCAAAAGGTCTGTAAGCTCATATCTGATCAATGGCATCGCAAGATTATGTAACGTGGTCCCAATCACAGTACCGACCGTCTTGTTACCATCAGAAAGCTGACTATTTTTATTGACCTCAAGTACCCCATACTCTGAATTGATATGATAGCTTCCTTCAGGGCATTGGCATATTGCTACTGTCCTTTCCATGTGCCCATACGAATCCACAAGCCTGCATTCGAATATCTCTTCTATCTTCGCCCTATGCGATGGCAATACGAGTTCACCAGTTGTAAATACTGATTTCAAAGGCATTGACACGCCTTCTCGTTCCAATAGTAGTGCATATGCATATAATGTTGATGGTGATCCTTTTATGAATTCGGTTTTGTTCTTCCTAAGGGACTCATATATAGAGCCAATATTCTGCCTTGATAACATGCTTGGATTGACAATAATCCGGTTTGTAAGATGCGATTTGAAAAAAAGTCTCGTTATATCTCCTTCGATGAAAGGATGCAGTGCAAATTCTGCAAATGGCTTCCTCAGACTGTATCCTGACCAGGACCAGTATCGCCAATAATAACAGAACTCCAAGACTTGAGATGATATGTCAAGATAAAATGGTACTGGTTCACCTGTTGTCCCTGTTGTCTTATACAAATGAGGCTTGTACTTGTGGACATCTTTCGCAGTCAAAGAATTAAAATTGCATTTTAAGTCATCCTTTGTTAAGACTGGAATCTTATCAAGGTCTTTTAAAGATTTTATGTCATTGACCTTGATACCTGCAACATCAAATAATTTTCTATAATACGGCACGTTTTTGTATGAATGCTTTAATATGCGTATAAGTATCTCATATTGGATTTCCCCCATTTTTTCAGGTTCATACCACTGGCTTTTCTCTAGAAAAGACTTGAGTTTATAGATCTTTAATGGATGTAAAAAATCCTTTATCTTGAAATTAATAGACATTATTCTCGAGCACAAAAGTTTTGGAACTTACAGGCTTTTTCTTCCCATTTTTCCTTGTCTTCAATATCATCATGTTGAATGAACTCTGACAGATCTAAGGCTTGCCTTATGCTATGGTCGATATTACAGTGAAGATACAGACCAGTCCTGCCTATAATAAATAGGTTTTTAATGCTTGATAAACCATCAAATATGCTCTTGAATTTCTCATGCCAACCAATAGTTTTTAGAGGATATGCTTTATCCCAAGTTGTGTAGAAGTGATCTAGTATTGTTGGTTGCGAATCCAGTATCTTAACCTTGATCAAGTCTTTTATACACTTTTCAAGTAGCAATGATTCGTCCATGTTCCAATTGTCATCCCCAACTGTTGAGGGTATCTCAATTGTTAACAAAGAACCGGAAATACTCGAATTAAGGTCTGTAGAATATTTGTTTAGTTCAGACACCCTTCCAAAAATGATGTTAGAGCCTGGAAAGTAAAAGGTCTCACAATCCCCAGGGACCTTTTCCTCTAACAATAAGTATAGTATACGCATGCCCCTCCAGCCTAAAGGCTCGTTTGCTTCCATGCCAAATGACATCCCATATAATTCATCCGGCGGGATAGTCGAGATCACAAAAGATGATTCCACAACCTTATTCCCATCTGGACTCTCATATTCTACAGATTTGATAATACCATCTTCTTGATTTACACTTACTACTTTTGATGAAAGCTGGATATTCCCCCCATTATCCCTTATTTTGCGGGATAAACGATCTGATATCTCGCCAATACCATGTCTGGGATATAAGTAATAATCGATTTTTCTGAATAGTATCTTGCTAAAAACATCCAGTCCACCTAAGAACCTCCCTCTTTTTCCCACATCCGCAGATATTTTTCTAGGGTCTACACCCCATAATTTAAATGCATAATCCTCATAGAAGGACTTATAAGCTTCCCATCCCACCCGACTAACCATCACATCCTCAAAATTATCGGCATTTGAATTGAACCTGATGATTCCACGCATATAGCTTAAACCATATTTTATGATCTTTGAAAGAGGAATATCCTTCAGGATAGTCAGCATGTTAGGCGGATACTTGATGTAGTTGCCCTGAGAAAAAAAACGTCCTCCACGATCCCGTCTAAGTAAAACCACTCCAAGATCATCTGTTAGATAAGCCTTGATATCCGGAGGCATGTCTTTATGAAGCCTATGCGAACCAAAATCATAAAAGAGATTCCCTTTACTCAAAGTCGCTGCTAGTCCACCAATAAACTCATTTTTCTCCACGACAAGAACACGTCCAGGATATTTCTCGGATAGTTCCTTAGCTATAGTAAGTCCTGTTATTCCCGCACCCAGTATAACAATTTTACCTGACTGATCATCCACAAACATCACACACCTAACCCATTAGAGGTTGAATGACTGGATTATTCGAATTGACAATTAAAAATCATTCAAAAAATGAGGGTAAAATGATTTATTAGTGTCTTGTTCACATTATGAATGACTATTTTTTCCAATAATGTATTTAATATCAAGATGGTTGATAAACGCGATTATTACGAGGTCTTAGGCCTATCTAAGCAGGCTGGAAAGAATGAGATAAAGAAGTCTTACAGAAAGCTAGCGAAGAAATATCATCCCGACGTCAATAAGAGCTCTGATGCTGAACAGAGATTCAAGGAGATAAGCGAGGCCTACGAAGTTTTAGCAGATGATAATAAGAAAGCTCAGTACGATCAGTTCGGACATACTGGTGTTTCAGGTTCTTTTTCTGGTGGAGGATTCAGTTGGGATGATTTCAGTCATTTCGGAGATATTGAAGACTTGTTTAGTGGAGGTGATTTCTTTGGTAGGAATATATTCGATATTTTCTTTGGGCAGGGATTCGGCAGGCAAAGTCAGGCAGGTGTCTCAAGGGGAACTGATGTTCGCATAGATATTGAAATATCATTAAAGGAAGCGGCTTTCGGTACCAAGGAGAAGATTAGGATTAAGCGTGCGGGAAGATGCAGTGAATGTAAGGGTGTTGGTGGAACGGGTAAGGAAGACTGTCAGGTCTGCAAGGGCACTGGACAACAGAGGATCCAGCAGAGAACGCCTTTCGGATACATTACGTCGGTGAGAACTTGTGGCAATTGTAAGGGAAGAAGAGTAAGCATCAAGGATAAGTGTAAAAAGTGTCAGGGAGACGGGCTAGAAAATGAGAATAGGGAGATTGAGGTCACTATCCCTTCCGGAGTATCTGAGGCAAGTCACCTGCGTCTCAGCGGAGAAGGTAATGCAGGAGCATTTGGGGGTGTCTCCGGTGATCTTTACATCGTTATACACGTTGGTAGAGATGACTTCTTCGAACGGCATGGAGACGACATTTACTGTGAGATTCCAGTAACATACACCCAGGCAGTCTTAGGGACTCAGATAGATGTGCCAACACTGGAAGGACATGCCAAACTGAAGATACCTTCAGGAACACAGTCACATACTGTATTCAGGATGAAGGAGCTGGGAGTCAACCATCTCCAGGGATCAGGTAGGGGAGACCAACACGTCAGAGTAATAGTAGACATACCGAAAAAACTAGATAAAAAACAGAAGGAACTACTGGAAGAATACTCAAAGATCGAAGATAAAGGATCAAACAGCCTATTTGAAAGGATAAAAAAAGGCTTCAGCTAAAATAATTAAGATGGAAGAAGGATCTGTTCAACCCACATCACTGATGGATGATATAGAAATCCCAGTTGAGATAGATCCTGGAATCATAGAAGAACCGAAAGACAACCGCCTGCAATACATCATCATAGGCCTCATCATCATATGCGCATTGGGTATAGTGTATTTAAATTCTGATGACAAGGTTTCCACGAGATCGGAAAAAGTTGTTGAATATATGAGTGTTGAGAAATTCAATATGGTGGATGGTGTAATCGAATCGATTACTTATCCCAATATCAGTATCGAAGTGCTTGAGGATTATATCCAGGAATACTATGTGAAAAATATGACTCCTAGTGGATTCGTATATAATGGGACATATTTTGTAAATGATAATCTGGGGGGAGAATTTATCCACTTCAGATTTTTTAAACCAACCAATGATGTGATCTACTTTGCAGTGCAAACAGAAAACCACGATCCAAGGATGTACTTAGATTATAATATGCTGAATATTGAAAAGGATAATATACGGCATGTATACAATAGCTATAATCCAAATACTAGGTTCAACTGCTATTTCTGGATGTCGGAAAAGAAGCTGTTCATCGTCTATTCAACAAGAGACATAATGGGTTTTGAAGAGCTTAAAAACAATGTGATAGATTTTTTCCCGCCAACAGAGGAGATATTCGATCATTAGAAGAATATTAGAGTTAAACATAATCCATAGACTATTGCTGAATAACGAAAGAGCCTATGATAAGACACATAGTCAATGATATCACCCCTATCAAAAGACAATATCAATCTAATTAAAAAGACACTGTATAGTAGGGTAATTAGGGGGAATAATAAAGGTTGGCTATGGTATACGGATATGAATATGGAAAGTGTAACTGAAGATAGGACCGAGATTAAGACAAGTGTTTTTTGGTATATTGGTGTAAGATGAATTGCTGTTGTAACAAGATCTAAAGAAACATCATGTTCCTTGTCCTTTAACTCCTGGATAAGCTGGAATGGAATAACCATAAGAAATACAAATAATGACATCAAATATACATCATATGAGAAATTATTTGTGCTAACACTTACTCCGATAAGAAATACAATCATGAATAAAATGGAATTAATAATAAGTTCGATGATTGGCAAACCTTTGAGAAAAAAGGGTGGGCCAGAATATGCGAGAGACAGTATAATACCTGTAGAAAAAATCAGGGTTAGAACAGTGGAATGATGCAGAGCAAGGTATAATCCGATTATCGCAGGGAAAAAAGACATAGCCAACTGATTAAAACAATTCTTAAATCCATTATATCCTTCAAAAATTGTATTAGAACTATATCCAAAAGAGAGGTATAATGCGGTTAATATCAGGCTGAATCCTAGATATTCCAGGTCTAGGGGTATATCACCAACATACAGGTATCCTAGAATGCATAGGCCGAGTATGTGGATCCATTCCTTGATCCTATAGAATCGTATTAACCAGGTTATACGACTGACAATATTCAATTCCACTATCATAATGATTTGAATTAGAATTCACTGTAGATAAAGCCTTTGATAGTTCAGTTCAATATTAAGTATTATCAAGAATAAAATAGTGTATATGGTGGCCAATATTACTCAAAGAATCGATAAAGACGTTTTATTCATCTCTATTCTATCGATATTTGTTTTTTTTATCGGAGCCTCAAGCATCATAGAAAAGTCCCCGACCTGGGATGAGCCATTTTACCTGGGAGCAGGTTATTACTATGGGGAGATATTAGGTTCTAAGATGCTGTCAATGACGCATTCGCATCCGCCCTTGTCATACTATGTTAATAGTATCCCAATCTATATTTTTTCTTTAGCATATCCTGATTTTTTTATCGAAGCGGACAGACATTACAAGCCATTAACAAACAGATTATGCCATGATATCGATTGCGTCCTACATTATAGTAGATATGCTTACAAACTGATTTATGACGACCATTACAAAGAGTATGAAATATTATTTTTTAGCCGATGTTCGATGATGATTCTACTTGTCATATGCATCATCTACTTATTCAGATTTGTCAAGGAATTATATGGGTTTGAGACAGCCGGTATCATATGCACACTTTTCGCATTAAATCCGAATATTATCGCTCATTCACGACTTGTTACAACTGATATCGCACCAGTAAGCTTCTCTCTGATCGCATCATACTACTTCATTAAATTCATAAATAAACGAGATTTAAAGAATTCTCTGAAGGTTGGTTTTAGCCTGGGATTAGCACTTTTAAGCAAATTGACTGCAATATATCTTCTGCCAGCATTTGTGATTACAATAATCCTCTATTCTGGAGTATACTATAGTAAAATCCTGTTGAAGAAAGTTATTTCCAATATAAAAAAAGGCATTAAATATGATTGGAATACGCAAATTCAAAAGTATAGAGATAGAGGACGTATTAAACAAAGAACCCTTTTTTTCATTCTACTCTTTCTCTCCCTGATAATAGCGGTTAAATACACTCTGGAATCCCAATCTGGATATGGACGTATGCTCCCATACAATATCATCCTAATAATAGCATTCCTATCATTTAAGTCCAGTAAAAACAAGGAGTCTGTCTCCCAGATAATACTGGGATCATATAATCTAATCAGACATCAGGCAATTCTATTCGCTAATAATATTATTTCCTTGATCCGTGAATCGATCCCATACCTGATAATCGGGCTGATAGCAATACTTACAATCAATGCAGGTTATCAATTCCAGGAAGTCAACTTGGATGGATTCAAAATATATTCGGGGATCGGTGAAAAAGATGAATATCGGAAGATTCTTGGACGGATGACATACGGATTGCCTCTACCAATCTCGGATTATTATTTAATGTTGTTAGACTCAACAAACAGACACATAAACATATCTTCTGGAAATTACTTCAAGGGCAGGTTAAACGAACTAGGATCCAGCAAAAAGTCAATAGCAGAATATTGGGGTCTAACATTCTTTTATAAGACTCCTGAAGGAACAATAGGATTATTAATAATTAGTTTATTCTACTATCTTGGAAAGATCATCCACTTAGGATCATCAACAACTCCCAGGATAAGACTTGTAAGAAATTATTCGATAGTGAACATCCTCGTATTTATTATAATCGCAATAAACATCAACATCCTCATTGGAATAAGACTAATCCTCATAATATTCCCATTCATCTACATCTTAATGGCAGAACCAATCAAACACCTGCTTACAGCAAAACATGGAAGATATCTTGTATATGCTCTAACCATAATATCGCTCTTTTCAACAGCCACAATTCACCCCCATTATATCGCCTACTTCAACACAATTTCGGGAGGACCGGAAAACGGATATAAAATCTTTTCTGACTCAAACCTCGACTGGGGTCAAGACCTTCCAGGATTAAAAAAATATATGGATGATAACGGTATCCCGAAAATAAAGCTCTCATATTATGGTATGGGAAAAATCGAAGAATATGGTATAGAATATACATCACTACCAAACAACCAACCTCTGACATCATATCAGAGAAAACCAGATATCGGTTGCGGACCGACGACAGGATTGATTGCTATTAGTGCAATAAGCCTCACAAACGACAAGAAAGATCCGGAGTGCTATGGATGGCTTAAAGAAAAGGAACCGATCGATATGATAGGATATTCAATATTGATTTATAATATAACAGGATAAACAAGTCTCGGAAACCTAATCATTATGGAACCATGACACATTCCTTTTTACAAAATTAACCAAGTTAAAACCCCGGCTATAATAGAGAAAAGTCTTCACACGATTAATATGCACTGATAATAGACTCGGATTATGGAGTATTGACAATAGATTATAAACGAGAACATGAATGAAAAAATCCTTTCTCATACGTGAACGAGCCTTAACAAGCTGTTTCCTACTCAGATCCGAGAAATTCAATGATTCGCTGAAAGACCTGAAATCCAGGTCGGTTTTCGAATAATGATCCTTTGTCTTAGAATCAACAAGCTCATCCCACGCACGGCTTCCTGGCAAGGGAGTAAAATAGCTTATATTCATCCAATCAGGCCGTATCATCTTAAGGAGTGTCTCAGTATCCCTGATATCCTTTTCTGTCTCGCCTGGAATCCCGATGATTATAAAACAACCCCGTTTTATCCCTGACTCACGAGTTATTTTGAAAGCATTAACAATTTGAGTGATATTCGTTTGTTTATTCAGATATTTTAACATTCTTTCGGACCCAGACTCAACGCCAAAGTTTATCATACCGCATCCTGCCTTCTTCATCCATCCTAGAACCTCTTCATCAACCATATCAACCCTGCCAGTACACACCCAATCCACATTTAA
>CAYREE010000028.1:0-20531 GCA_964423225.1 uncultured archaeon
TCTGCTGCTCCGTGTCCTGGATCTGCTATACCAATTGGATCTCTCTGTCTTCTCGCTGATGCTCTAGCTGTTTTAATACTGTCTCTTATGGGTGCTCGATGGATTATCGCTGATAGCGCTCAAGAGAGATCTGAGTCAAAGAAGGGTATAATTTATGTGATTGTAGGACTACTTGTAGTTCATAGTATGAAACTCTTGATGCAGGAGTTATATATTAGTCCAGCAGAATCTGCAGGCATTTCTATGTGTACGCCAGTATATCCTTCAGAGTGTATTTAAGCATATTTCTCCAGTTTTAAGCTTGTTAATCCTTATTATTTATATAGAAATGTTTTCTATTCGCATTGAGGGGAATGAAGGGAAGATACAGCTTCTAATAATCATAGTTATTGCTGTCGGTCTTTTATCATTGTTATTCATATCTACCCGGGAGCCTGCGGGAAGGGCTTATGGACCGCCTCCCACCCCGGCCCCACCCCCAATTTTTGGTCCTTATGGTGGTGATAGTTCATCAACTTCTTCAATAACTTTGTTTAATTTCCCTCCTACAAGCAGTACGATACCTTGTTCTCATGATGGGGGGCCATGTGGTGATGGACAACCTTCTTGTTGTGATGATGAGGATCTGTCGTGTGTGATCGGCGGTGACGATGATGAGGATGGAGATACAGTTTTCACAGGCACCTGTACTAAACTGGATTGTGATGATCCTGATGCTTGTCCTGATGATCAAACCTGTTATGAGGGAATGACTGAAGGTGATGGTACTATCATCTGTTGTAATGATGATGAAGCTGGTGTTGAAGACGAGGAGGGTTTATACTGTGCAGATAAATGTATTGATGATGAGGGTAATTTTGGTGATTATGCTTTTAGGGGGCAGGAGTGTTGTGGTTCATCAGCTTATGACAGTCCAATAACATGTTGTGGTGAGGTAGCATATCTTGATACAATGGCTTGTTGTGACGGTTCTGTTGATCCCCCTGTTCTCTGTGATACATCTACGGATTGGCATTGTCATTCAGATAACCATATGTGCTGCTGGATTTTCGAGACAGAATGTGGGGATACATGTTGTAATCCAGCCCAGGATTGCATAACCAATGATGCTGGAGATCCTGTATGCGACGGTCCGGAAGACCGTGAATCGATAGAGGATGCGATAGAGGAAAAATGTAATGAAGCTTCAGAAGAACCTCCATTCGAACCATATGACTGTCCGATATACGTCTAATTAATTTATTTTGTCCTTTTACCATATTTGTCTTACAAGATGGTTTATGATATTCGTTCTATCAGGGATGATGCTAAAAAAGATTTTAGGAAGGCATGGATCGACACTGCTAAACTGATCCCAGAATCGAGTAGCACAAGCTTTATTGGAGGTAAGGGAAAGCCTCATCCCATACATGATCTTGTTGCGACTGTCAGAAAAGCATTTCTCACAATGGGTTTTGACGAGGTTGAAAACCAGATGTTCATCAGTGAAGAGGATGTCTATAAACAATATGGTCCAGAAGCCCCGGTCATCCTTGACAGATGTTATTATCTTGCTGGTCTACCACGACCTGATATTGGTTTGGGGGATGAGAAGATCACTGAGATATCAGGGATAGCTGAAGTTAATATCGGTGCGTTCAAACACATTCTCAGAGAGTATCGGGAGGGTGTGGTTGAGGGAGATGATATGATCGAGACTATGGTGAATCGGTTGAAGATTCAGACTGAGGAGGCTACTCAGATACTTGACTTATTCCCTGAATTCAAGAATATCGAGCCTAAGGCAGGGAAAACGACTTTGAGGAGCCATATGACTGGTGCTTGGTTTCCAACACTTTCTGCAATTCAGGATATTGCTCCCATGCCTGTGAAGCTTTTCTCGGTTGGTATGAGGTATCGGCGCGAGCAGAAGGTTGATTCAAGCCATTTGAGAGCGCATTATGGTGGATCCTGTGTTATCATGGATGAGGATATGAGTCTTGAGGTAGGTAAGGAGTTGACAGAGAAGATTCTTAATGAACTGGACTTTGGCGATATTCGTTTCGAGCTAAAGAAGGCGACATCTAACTACTATGCTCCAAAAACCGAGTATGAAGTATTCTCGGGGGATATTGAGGTGGCTGATATTGGCATGTATTCTCCAGTAGCCTTGGCGAACTATGACATCAAATATAATGTATTCAATCTAGGCTTCGGTATGGAGCGTGTATTGATGGTTAAGCACGATATTGGAGATGTACGCGAGGTATTATATCCACAATTCTACTCTAAGATCGAATTATCTGACAAGGAAGTAGCAGACCAGATAGCAGTTGAATTATCCCCGAAAACAAAGGAGGGGATTGCATTATCTGAAGCAATATGTAAGACTGCGTTAGAGAATGATGATGCTTCTTCCCCATGCGAGTTCAAAGCATTTGAGGGTAAAATTGCCGGTAAGAATGTGGTTGTATCAGTCGTGGAAAAAGAAGGTGATACACAGCTTCTGGGCCCAGCGGCTTTAAACGATGTTTATGTATTTGATGGCGGTGTTTACGCTCTTCCAAAAGATACTTCTAAACTGAAGGCTAGTATGTCTGAAGTGAAGGCTAAGGGAATAAAGACCAATGTATCAATGATTAAGGCAGTAGCCGACTATGCGGCTTATAAGATAGAAGAAGAGATTGCTGATGGGAAAGATTGTGGTTTAGTCCAGTTTAAGATGGCTAAGACTCCAGCTGACGTTAACATCGCTGTTGGTGGTAAGGCCCGCAGGTTCATACAGTCTAACAACAAGCAGATCTCTGTAAAAGGCCCAGTATTCACATCTATCGAGTATAAGATTAGCATTTAATCTTGTCTTACCCTTATATTTCATATGGTTGTAGCACCCCCTGGACCAAGTTCTAATCAAGGTTTTGGCAGTAGTCCTAAAATAGATGATGATGCGTTGACAAAGCGTCGTGACGCACTTATCAAGCAGTGTGTTCAGGGTTTTCAGGACATGGAGGATGCGAGGTTATTGGGTGCTGCGATAACTGATATTGCTGCAGTACATGGTTTAGACAGCCAGTATGAGAAGGCTATTCTTGCATGGACTGGTTTTCTAAGGCTTGCGTCAAGCCATGCTTCTGGTCTGGGTGCTGATGCTGCAGTCGAATTGAATCGGAGTTCATTCAGTGCTCGAAGCCATGATTATGATGCTAATCCAAAGGATACTGTGATAAAATCACAGGGTGAAGTCAATGGAATGATTGTTGATACTCTCGAGGCAGTGGCTAATCGGTCCGGTAAACTAGAGCCCGTGTCAGTCTTGGATGTCGGGTGTGCAAACGGGAAGCGGACAATGGATTTTGTCGAGATGGCCAGGTGGAGAAAGATGGGGGTGGATGTTAGAGGCCTTGATATTTCAGCGGACATGGCAAGGCTTGCTGAAGAAAGAGGAGTGTCTGAGGTTCGTGTCGGGGATATGCGTGATCTTGTCGGATTATTTGGTACTGAATCTATGGACATGGTTACTTCGTTGACTGGAACGCTTGGCCATCTTAGAACAGCGGCTGATAGGGAAGAGGCTGTTCGTGCGTCATGGGATGTGTTGAAGCCTGGTGGAGCATTGTTTTATGAGGTCTTTAATCAAGTAGGCTACTTCAATGCTTTAAGTGACAAGCAGCATAATGTTGCTTCAGCTTTGAAGCCATTAATTGATAAATACAATCTTGGTGAATTCACTCGTGGCGACCAAGTGTATTTTGTTGGGGCTGGAGGAGAGGCTTGTTCTATGAGACATTTCAGAAAGGATGATTCCAGTGACGAGCTAGGAGATCTTGTTGCTAAGGCATGTAGTGTTGACAAATCGAAAGTTGAATCACATACTGTTGGTTATGGTGTGTATAAGGACGTGGATTATGGTGGGAAAGTCGATGATGGATTCAACAGGGGAATGGTGACTGCTGCTGTTAGAAAACCAGAACAATATGCTTTATCAGTATAATATAAACTTATTTGTATAATATAAATTTATCTTATATTTTATATGCTTTCCCATTGTTCTAGGAAATATCTATAGAAGTAATCAGCCACCTTCTCATCACGTATTAACACGTTTGCTTCATGGTTTTTCTCCAGGCCATAATAGCTTAGGTTTGTGCTTCCAAGTATGACTGTTTCACCATCTATGACTATGAGTTTGGAATGAGTTGTCGTCTTTTTAGAATCGTTCTTTACTTCCACTCCGTTTTTTATCAGTATTTCATGTGCATTGTCTTTCTCTGAGAATTCATCGACAACGATCTTAACATCCACGCCCCGTTCCTTAGCTTTTATCAATTCTTGGACGATTAGATTCATGCTGCTGTTCGCATAGTTTTCATAGTATTTGACTTCAAAGGAGACAATATGGATGGATGATTTTGCATTCTTCAACTCTCTGTATAATACCTCGAAGTATCCTCGATCTGTTATTGGAATGACTTCGCTTTGGTCTATGCATATCCTTGACGGGCAGACATTACCATATGTATAGTCGACTAGGACTGTGCCTGTAAGCACTCCAATGATTATACCAATCAAGATGTGATGTATCCTTGTAAATCTCATAGATTATATTATCAGCCATCCCAATTTATTATATGGGTAAGGGCAGGGCTAAAGGTGGTAGGAAAGGAGGTAGGCGACGCCAGCAACCAAGACAGACTCCTGATGATATTGCCCGAAAGTTAGTTGAAACACCTGTAAAAGACCGGGAAAAACAGCCTGAGGCTGAACCACTTCAGATAATCCTGGATACTGATGATCGTGACACTATTCTCGATGACTTGGCAGGTACATGGGTGCATAACACGGTTAGGCAAGGCGATTCATATGATCTTTCTGAAGGA
This sequence comes from uncultured archaeon, assembly GCA_964423225.1. Classification (GTDB taxonomy): domain Archaea; phylum Altiarchaeota; class Altiarchaeia; order IMC4; family SCGC-AAA252-I15; genus CAYREE01. The sequence continues at coordinate 4,857 of CAYREE010000028.1, forward strand.
TCATGTCACATGGTCTTAAAAACCAAGCCTGGCGGGGCCCATAAGTACGTTCCTGAAATGAAGTATCAGTCAACTGATCCTATGAGGGCTGTTTCAATAACATTTCCTGAAGAATCAGTGATTTCCTATAATACAGAAATGTTAAAGCATCAGACAAATACTAATCCCGTATTAAATGATATGGGTGAGGGAGTAATAGCATTAAATGATGTCTTCTTCCCTTCTAATACAACCGAGGATTATATAGTCGATCCAAGTAAGGCAATACCTCTAATACAAACGATTCGTGGAATGGGTGAACTTGTTATCCCTGCCGGCGAAACACAACTGCGTCTGGGAAATGCTATTAATGCAATGACTAGTGAGGGAATACCCTTTCAACAAGTCGATGCCGTTGTTAACTCGATTAGCAATCGAGCCAGGGCTGCGATTAAACTACAAGCAGCATTACATAATGCTGCGACATTCTATGAGGATACTGGGGACAACACTATTATTGCTCAGCATCAGCCTTTTTATGATGAAGCATACACGGATGTTGAAGCGACTATGGGCAAACCTATTGCAGACCAGCTTCGAACAGAAGTAGCTGATATTGTTAGTAAGGCTGGGGAACAACCACCCATGGAGGGTAGGGAATTACTATTCAGATTCAACCTGATATCAACCGGATGTTTCCTTCACGCAGGAAACATGGGGGAGGCAGAAGCATTAAAACTTGTGGGCGGGAAAGGAAGCGAAAACACAAGACATGCAACAGAACTATATTCCGCAGCAGTCCTACACACTGATGTGAAAAACCTACATGATGGATTAAATGAGCTTGATCAGGCATTTGACTCTGAGGGAGACGCAAACTTTAGAGGGGCAAAAGTAGCGGATTTGTTTGGCATGTTCAATAAAGTATTATACGGCTATCGGGGATTCAGGATTTGGAGGGGAATACTAGATACTGAGAAAGCAATTGGTGAGAGTCGTTGTACTCTAGAAGGAGATTATGATGGCAGACCAATTAATGATGTGCGTGTAAGAACCCCTGAGGGACAGGGTATGAATGTTCGAAAACTTGCTACCGAGACATTCCATGTTGGCGGTTATGTGGAAATGGTTTCGAAAGAGCAGATGCCTGGAGGAATGTTTCTAGCAATAGATGAATGTGGAAAAGCCACTCCAATCCCGACCCAAAGATTCAACAGTCAATCTCAGACCACGTATTGGCCTGAGGCTCTTGTAGAACATTTGATGGACGATAAAAGCAATTCAGTAAGGGAAGTATTATTAGTGCAGGGCAGGAAGGCTAATATGCCTTATTGGCTTTCACTTTATCATATCATGGGTATCGAGACGATCATTAAAAATACTACTGGCAGGGATGTTCCAGTGAACTTGGTTGCAGCAGAGATGCTTCGAGATAATGATGGAAAGATCACAGGAACAAAAATGCATGCGCACTGCAAGTGTAAGACACAGGATGATTTATTTGCATCTTTAAACAAGTTCGGATCTGATAAAAGAGTATTCCAGGAGAGTGCTGATAAAGTCCTTCAAGAGGTGTCTGAGCTTGGAAGGGAAAGCGAAGATGCGATGGATGATGATTTAGATATGAAGGATCGAATCAAGATTAGAAGACAGTATCGTCAAAAGATGGTGAAAGCATACTATGATCATTTCACAAAAGCATTCACAGAATATTTTGACGGACAAGTACCCACTGAACTTTCACAATATCTACTCAGAGAGTATTCTGCAACAGACAGACTCATTAATCGACAGTATCAGTGGTCGAATATGTCAGATCGTTTCGCAAGCAAGCACAGGGCATTAAAGGCATTTAAAAAAGAAGGAGTGACAAGCGAAGATGAGCAGCGTCTTGTTGTAGATGTACAACGTGATATATCCATTGAAGTCCAGGAATCTATGAATAACTTCCTGGACAATGTGAGAGATCGGTTTTGCGGTGAATTATACAAGAAATACTGCTTGGATACTGGTGTATCTGAGTTACGGCCGGTTAATGTCACGGATAACTGGGGTGTGTCAATGGGATTACCCTTCAAACAAAGTGATAGAGCGGAAGATGATCAGGCAAGACAGGATAAATTCATGGCTGTCGGCATATCACAGACTCCGAATACTAGCAAGGTAATCCGGGAATGCGGTAATCTAGGATTTGCAGCAGCGCCATTAAAACCGCTTCTTGACGCTTATGCAAGAATCCCTAAAAAACAGTATAATAGCAGGGTGTCAGAACTATCTGCTGTGAGAAAGGCAGTGGAAACTGATGAGCAGGTATCGGCTGAACTCACTGATATCGGAGACTGCACGAAATACATGCCATTGGTTGGTACTGATGATAGGGCTAGGACTAATGTATTGACTTCTATGATTGTCTTGGATAGTCTCCTTGATTCTCCTGAGAAAAGGGAAGAGATAGGCAGGAGCATGTGCAGTCAAGCAGGATTAGAATATGATGCATTATCGAACCAAGTGGGTGAGATAACTTCATCATGTAATGGACTACCGGCTAGCTTGCATACTTACAAGAATCAGGTTATGTTGTCCAGGCTTCAGGCTCGAGCAGATCCCATCATCCGTAATGCAGTTCCAGGATTACATAAGGAAGCATTGGCTAAAGGAGAGGATCCTGAAGAGATGGTGGGTACAATGACACGTAATCTAATGCATCACGCCCTTGAAAGAAGAGCAAGAGAGATGGGTGTCCGTAAAAATCAAGTATCAAGGATTGTCAGCATGCTATCCTCGACTGGTTTAGAAGGAGCCCAGGATGCACTTACAGATCTAGCAGAACCTGATGTTGGTGAAGCACCAGTTGCGACAGGGCCTGCAGAAACATCTCCCCCAACAATCGATCCTGATCAGGTTGAAGCACTAGTAAAAATTCAAGTAGGGTCTACCTCTTCTACTGCCCAACCTGCTGAACCAGAGATCCCCCTACCCGCTAATCTATGGGGGCTAGGCGATGACGAATATAGGGCAGTCTATACTCAGGCAGAAGCAGCAGGGATAACGGTTAATGGATCACCTGATGAGGGATTGAATGTGACCTCTGATGGTCTGGCATATATTGCAGGACGCAGGAAGGTTGAGGCAGGTCTTTGTGATACACCTTTGACTATGTGGGTTGAAGAGCTTCCAAAAGGAAAGGCACAGGTGGCCGATAATGTAGGAAAGAGGTTGGAGGCTGAAAAAGCGGCTAAACGTCAGGCTGAAGAGAGACGACAGGCTATCGAAAACCTGAGACAAATGGCTGAAGGCGTTCCTGAAGTCCTTAGGACACCAATGCCAGTTACCACTGAGATGCCTGATGTGAGGCAGGTATTAGGTGTATCTGATCTAACCCGTGTGTTATCACATGTACCAACATCTTTAGAGGATGCTCAAAGATATGGGCAGGTGATAAGGGAGCGTGAAGAGGCTGGAGACCATGAGGCCGTCACACAGATGATCAATGTTGTGGAACAGGATTCTAGGATGATTCCACAAATGCAGGCGGAGTTTCCAGATGAAGTGCCACACATGCAGGCAAGACTTTCTGCTACGCTTGAAAACTATGTGGGTTCAGATGATCCGCAATGGCAGGCTGAGGCAGGACTGCAATCACATATAAGTCTTGCACGTTCTGTCGCACTTGAACGCGAATTAATCCCCGACTTTAATGAATACTGTCAAATATTCGGTATAGCCGAATCACCAGATGATGAACATGCTGTTGTAAGAAGGCTGGATCTATCATCCATACGGGAGATATCTAATACACATGAAATGGATGCGATGCATCTAGTCGGTGAATTCAGCCACCTTAGAGAAGAAAATATTCCGATCACCCCTGGTGGATATTTTAATGCATTGAATGTATTATTACCAAAACTGCAGCAAGAAGGAATACCATATAACGGATTCCAATTTGAATCAGTTTCACAACCAGTATCATTCAACGAGGTAGACGGATGCATAATCCTCGATGAAGAATCAATGACAGAGGCAACTGATGAATCTCTCATGTCATTAGCTCAAGGATTTACCCCACAATTAACACCAGGTGAAAGACAGGTGTCAGGCATATACAATGCCATCAACTTATTTGAATCGCGAGGACTATCAAGACAATCATTAACTCAAACAGTAGATGCGACACATAGTTTCCTACAACATGAACTTGACAATCCGAAATTCTCAATAACCATTGGAGAGCACGATACAGATACTAATCCCGATCCACTTTTCGTCGGACAATATGATGACAATATCTATCTATGCATAGATCCTAGGACAGACCGTGGAGTAGGCGTAGAAGTATTAAATGCGAATACTGTCGAAAGATACATCAGGGATAAACAACAATGAACTAATATCGCCGTTATTTTAGTTCGCTTGTCTTCTTCCAGGACAGTCCGATCTCATCTAATATGCCGGTGACCCTTTGTTTTTCAGCACCTTTCAATCCCTTCCAGTCGATGACTGTAAGATCGGGTCTAGGTATAGTTCGTTCGATCATCTGTTGGATCATGGCCTTGTCGACATATTCCATTGCGTATTTCGGGGCTATATGGCCGAGGGCTATGTTCTTCGTGGTCTCATTGAAGTTGGGTGCGTAATGTGGGCCTCCGAATCCGATAGCTGTTGGAACATCCTCGATGGGAAGGCTTACGAGGGCGTCAGCGACTTCAGCGACCACGGTACACGCGTTCTCATCGTTCCATTGTTCCTCTGAACTACCCACTTCCACGTATACTAATGGGAATGGCAGTTCAGTGGGGCCGTGATGAGTTACCTCCAAGCTGACTTCATACCCAGCGATCTGGTTTTTCAATAAATATTCCAGTGACTTCCGCAGATAAAGTGCTGGGGCTATGGAGAGTTTTCCAGGCTGTCCTCCAACCTCAGCATTACCATAGTTGCCTGTCACATGTGTTGTAAGCGTTGGTTTTCCAGACTCGCTCCTATGCCTTGAGACGGCGATGCATACATCCGGGTCAAAGTTTCCAAATGATTCGAGGCGGGTGATATTCTCCTTGCTTGCAACAAGTAGTGTGTCATCACGTTTGCAGACTGGGACGTCATCATAGATTTCATCTGTCTCCATGAATCCAAAATCTTTCCTTAAGACTTTAGCGATATTAGTTCCAGCGATGTCATCCATCGAGTATGCGATAAGCTTCATCTATTCACCTTTTCCTACTGGAATTAATGTGATACTTGCTTTAAAACATGTTTATCGTAATCTTAATATGGTACATGCACAGGCAGGCGGCAGTAATCATGATCCATCTCTTGCACCCACAGATCCCTGGTTCCCAACGATCCACGATACTTACGGTAAACCTGTTGGAGAACTTGTAAAGCGTGGACTATTACGCAATGGTAGATTCCTTGTTGACTCTAATCTTGAGAAGCAGGAAGCAAACCTTGATGATGTGGGATTACTAGTGAAAATGGATAGTCGATCCTTTTGTGCAGACTATATACTCTATGTCGACAAGATAAGATTCCAGGGTAGTGACTGGATCCTAGCCGGTGTTTTCGATGGATTCCCTGATTCAAAAGACGCTGAGGCTGCAAGTGAGATGGCTGCCCAATCAGTGTTCCAGCATGTTGTTAGAAATCCGGATAATGTGACAACAGGTGATGAACTGGTTAAGGGAGGATTGCTCAATGCCCATAGAACCTTGGTAAGGGATAGTAGAACGCTTACGACTACGGGTGCAGTATCATTTATCGATCCACTAGGGTGTCAGGGCTTCATGGGAAATACTGGAGACTCGAGGATCTACCGCATCTATCAAGGAACAGCAAGACAAGTCTCAGTAGATCATGCCACTGATGATGGATTGACTACCTGCCTTGGTGGAAAGAATGATCCCGCCATACATCTCGTAGAGATGCCAGATTTAGACTTGTCACAGGAATCAGTGCTTGAGATATCTGATGGGATGTATAAGAAGACTGCGGGAGGCGTACTTGTACCGAAGGCTGAATCACATAGGCAGGCAGGCAAGATCGGCGCATTATTTCGGATGGGAGGAACTCAACAGGAGATAATAGAACGCATATACCTTGATTCTGAAACTCAAAAAAGTGGCGATAACAAAGCAGGCATACTCATCGGCAAGGGATTCTGATGTCTATCAACTACAATCATACAGTAGATATGTGCCCTTGTATTTATCATTGAATCTCTTGTCAAACCTGCATTCAGTCTTCGCATATTCTTGGGCGTCATCAACGCTTCCAATCCCAGCTCTACCACGGAAAATCAAGTACTTGAATCTTGTCTTCTCGATTTTTTCCCTTGTCGTTTCGAAGCTTGTCACACCTGAATGATATCTCATAGCATTCGTATCAACAACATTAGCTGCAATATCCCTGCCTGAAAGCATTGCAATAAGCGGCACGCTAACAGAATCCCCGAAAATCGTCTCCCCAGAATCTGAATTCTCCCTGATATAATCTGCGATAAGTTCCGCACTTTCAAAGTATCTTGCCTCATGCCTTAGATAACCTTCTACGCCAGAATAAAGGATCAATACTAGTATGATGAAGAAAACAATTCGTAGTCTCCTATAGCAATCAATCAAATGTTCTACGAGTATACCCGCAGTAAATGCAAGTAGCGGGAAAAGAAGTGCAAAATAAAAGTAGAAGACTTTTGGGACAAGGAAGAGGAATAACAGGTTGAATGCATAGAGTAATAAAAGTCTTTTTCTGAACTTATGCGGGATGATAAGCCCTAAAAACCCGATGATAAACAATGGTAGGTTGACGGAAGCAATGTCTTTACCCACGTCAAATGCACTTGTAACATCAGGTGTCTCAGACTTCTTAAAATGGAATATGATGAGCGAATCTATCATACTATATCCTGTAAAAAGGAACAAGAGCATGAAGACAACAATCAATGGAACGATGAATCCAGTAAAATATAATTTCGTATTCTTTTTCCCATCCATTAAATATGCCATTATAAAAAGTCCGATAGCGGAAGGTATAACATACAACTGGTTTAAAACACCCACAGACAAAAGGATTCCAGCAAGTAGATAACGATTCTCAAGAAGCAGGAACAGACTTGCAGCAATAGAGAAAATTGCGATATTAATCCCTGTTGGATGAGCGCTGACACGAAGCTGATCATAGGAAAAAAGAAATAATATCAACGAGGCAAAAGCCCCATTAACATCCGACATCCTCAACATTATTCTATATATGAAATAACCCGTCAAAGCAGAAGCTAGGATTGGAACAGCCTTAAGCGCAGTGAATGATAAACCTGATACCAGGAAGATACTGGCAAATATAAATGGTTTAAGCGGTGGGTGGGCGAAGAAGAAATCCTTGTATGGTAGATAGCCTTCTGATACTAGCTTACCCATGTAAAAGTAGATGTTCTCATCGGTTATACTGTAATTGATCCCCGATGATTTCATGTAAAAATATGCTAGAAAGATTATGACCAAGAGCATTACAGAACCAGCATTCCTTATCTTAACCTTGACCATGTTATCAATATTCAGGATGATAATAAAAATCCTATGACTAAAAACATGATAAATCTAATCCCTATGTTTTCTTAACACTAGGAATACGAGCATACTGACGATTGTTATGACTGAGATTAAACAACCGATCTTAAACAATAATGGATCAAATACAAAAACTACTTCATGTTCTCCACTGTCAAGTCTGACCGCCCTAAGAATATAGTATGCCCTATGGATGCTAACCTCTTTTCCATCAACAATGGCCTTCCATCCAGGATAATATTGGTCTGAGAGGACTAGGAAACCTGGTTTATCAAGGACAGCCTTAATCCTAACCCTATTCGGAGTATATTCTACAATATTTGCAATTCCCTCGACATATGGATCAGCATATCCCACGTCTTCCTCAACTAATAACGCGGCTAATGGATCAAAATTATCGCTTTGAAGATGTTTGATGAGCTTTTGTTCATTCTTTATGATCCTGGTTTTACCTATGATAAACACTCTTGGTAAAACATCCATATTCTCGACAATCTTCATATCATCAAAGTCGATCCCCCTCATCTGATCAGTCTTATAATTTAAGGATAATTTTTCAACATACAACTTCCCCAACGGATGGTATAACTAACCGATACTCTTTTCGGGATTATTTCTCTTGGTAGCTCAAAGATAGCTGAATAACTATGCGCAAACCAAATTCTATTTGACGAGCTTCTTCTTTCTGATTGATGTCTCATAGCCTTCCTATGCATTATATCATCTGGATTTAACATAGGAGAATCATATTCTCGCAGGGATGTATCCTTTCCAGCAAGGATATTGAATTCATATCTCTCATCGTTATTATCGATAACCTCTAATACACCGATTGTTTCATTATCTTCTATCTCTACTCCCCTCCGATGATCCAATACTATCCCAGATGAGAGTTGTATGCTAGTTATTTGTTTGTCTTCATTGAGATCCACAGATAGTGTATGATTCGGATTAACATACTTGTAATTTAAGATGGTCTCCCTTACTCCAATGTCTTCTGGAGCGACAATATACTTGACATTTAACAAATCCAGAAGAGGTTTATCAACCAAGTGACTTAGATCAATGACGTTTCTAGACACATAAGGCCTATATATCGATTCTTCTCTGTTTAATAGCTTGAAATATCTCCCGGGATAAACCGAGTCATATCCGTTAATGCTCTGTAGTCCATAATAGACATTAGTGTTCGACATGATTGCCCGATTGATGTTATTGATCCTATATTGTCTTCCAGATAACTCATTTTTCAAAAACAACAATGATTCTGTTTGTTGAAATAATATGGATGAGTCATTGCTAATTATGTGTGAATATCCTTCAGTCATTAACTCGGATAAAATGAGGATTGTTAGTATGACACACAGGTTCTTATTATTGATTTTGCCACGTATCACCAACTCGATGAATACTAGACAAGCTAATATGATGAGTGATCTTTCGATAAGAGTGATTGAAAAACCATACCCTAATAATCTGAGTAACCTCTGATGGAACATTATCAGAAGGAGGGGATATGTCCATCTAATAAGGTTTAGGAATGGTTTTTGAATTGACTTCATACTCCGTTTATCTATCAATACTGATGCTCCCATCGCGGCAAGCACTGATAGGGAAAAATCAACAAGGAATATGATTCGTGCGGGGCCCATCGACTTGAATGGTGGGATTGCATAGTAAAATAGTGCATAAATCCATGTTCCTGTAATCATGAGGATGCTGAATAATCCCAGATTAATAAAGAATAACCTATGTTCATGCTTATTGAATAAGAGTGCGAAAAGTATCAGATAGACTGCCATAAAGCCGAGATACATTGAGTTTTCAAAACTATTCAAGTAGCCTCCCTGAATCTTGATATAACCCTCGTATTTATTCTTTATTGATAGAAAAAATTCAGGGAATACAAGATTCAAAAAGTATTCCACTGGCATGAAAGATAATTGTGAATACTCCCACCTGGCCCTCTGGCTCAAAGATAATAATTCAATGGATGGAAGGATTTGGAAAGAAGCTATACAAAAGCTTAAGATAAAAAATATGATGAAAATGGTGGCAATCTTCTTGATGTTATCAATACTATATTCTTTATACTTTTTGATAATATGGTAGATGATGTAGAAAGATGATGCGATAAGGATGTATAAACTGATCTGTAAATGTCCGGATAGATAGCTTAGACCCATGATAAAACTGGAATAAATCATGTATTTGATGTCTTCTTCTCTGAAATATCGTTCGATATATAAGAGTATTAGTGGAAGCCACATAGCGGCTCCTACCACGATCTGTAGTTCGATCCATGCCATATTAAAACCTGACATACAGAAAATCAATCCCCCGATCATTGAGCTGAATCTGTCAAGATTGATTTCACGACAGTAGAAATACGTGAATATACCTGATAATAAGAATTGCAGTATTATCCTCATTGATGCGAAAGTGGTTATAGACACGAAAGGTAGGATTATATTGAATGGGTGAAATACTGATGCTAGGCTATTAGCATAATTTGGATATCCTGAGAAGATATATGGATTCCATAATGGTATTTCACCCTTACTGAACATCTCCTTGTTGAAATAGTGGTAGACTAGTATCTGGTGTACTGGATCTATGAGGGTATAGCATAGTTTATCAGCATGGTCAATCCAGGGTGAGTAATTCAAGTATGTCTCTAGACAAATAGGGACCTTTCCGAGTAGAAAGGTTTTCCAGAATAGTATTAATGTTACGATAATGATGATTCCAATATAGAATCCATCTTTTCTATTCATTATTTTAAAATATACTTCATATCTTAAATAAAATGCCAGTATTCAGAGATTATTCTAGGCGGGCAAGATTGAAGTTTTTTTTAAGCAACCTATCTAAAAACTCACAGATCCTGGAAGTCGGGTGTAAGGATGGTTGGCTTGGCAAAGAACTACGGGAAAGAGGCTTTGAAAACTATACTGGACTAGATCTTAATGCGCCTGCAGACATTGTTGGCAGCATCCTTGAATGGCGTGAAATTGGCATCAAACCAGAGTCATATGATGCTATATTTGGATTCGAGCTTGTGGAACATGTTCCCTGCTTCAAGGAATTCTATGATATCTTAAAGCCAGGCGGAAAACTCTTTATCACTTCTCCAGTCCCTCATTTTGATTTTCTATTGAAGATCATGGAGTCGTTGAACCTAAACCAGAAGAGGACTAGTCCACATGAACACTTGATATACTTTAATGAAATACCCTATTTCAAGGTTATTGAGTTGAAGAGATTTCATGGGTTGATACAGTTTGGAAAATTCATGAAACCGGATACAAAGTGACTATTTTCTTAAAAGCTCAAACTTGAGCCTGATATATCCAAGTAGTTCAACAAATACGATCTTAAAGATCCTTGGATTGGCAAAAAAGTCCTTCCTACCATCTATATGGATGAAATTGACTGGTGCACTCGTAATCTTAAATCCTTTCTTATATGATCTTATCAGAAGTTCAGTTGAAAATGTGATGGTAAGCTTGTTTATGCTCTCAAGTACTTCATCAAGAACTTTTTTCCTTACAAGCTTGAATCCCGTATTGTAGTCGTTTAATGGTATGCCAAAGAAAAACGAGATGAATGATCGATGGCTTGCAGACAGATTTTTTCTATAGCTCGTATCTGTTCGAAGAGACCTGAATCCATTAACAATATCATATGAATCAATTTTTTCTGCCAGACCCCAAAAATCACTTGGATCATGCTTTCCACTACAATCACTGTAAAATACAAAATCGTTTTTCGCATTGCTTAAAGCAGATTTCATAGCATAAAAATAACCTTTATTTTCTTTACAGTCTATGACATTCAGCTCAAGGCGTTCCGCCAATCTTTTAGCTATCTTAGGAGTATTGTCTTTACAGCCGTCAAGATAAAGGATGAATTCAGAGCCTTCCGGAGAATTCAAATATATTTCATTATAATACTTGGTGACAGCATTCTCTAGCAATTCCTCTTCATTGTATGCTATCATCACAATTGATAGTTTATGATCGAATTTACTATGGGTTCCTGTGTTTGCCAATGTTAAACCATCTGTTTTTACTAAATATTCTAATTGGATATTATATACTCTACTATATAGTATACTATCAACTTAATATTGTCATTGAAGCATGAAATGAGTTTGATATCCGAATCATTAAAATGGGCTGGGGCAGGATTACAGTACTTTAGAAAGGATGTGTCTTGTAAGATCCTCCCGGTTAGAGTGTGGCTGGAGCCAACGAATCATTGTAATCTGAAATGTGTTATGTGTCCTAACAAGGATATTGATGAATGTCAGAAAGGATTTATGGAGCTTGGTTTATTTTATAAGATCGTTGATGAGCTAAGCTCTATCACAAAAAGCGTTAATCTCTATCTTGGAGGAGAGCCGTTGGTTCACCCCCAAATCATCGATATGGTCAAATACTTGAAGGGAAAGGACATGTTTGTCCGGATACACACTAATGCCACACTCCTTACCGAGAAAATGTCGAAGGAATTGATTGAAAGCGGTCTTGATTTCATATCATTTTCCTTTGATGGATATAACCCTAAGGCCTATGAGAAGATCAGGGTGAATGCAAGCTTTGAAAACACGTTAAATAATATCATACGATTCCTCGAGATAAAGGATGAGATCGGTCATGATATGCCATTCACAACTTTTCAAGTTATTGAACTGCCAGATGTGACTGAAGAAAGTATTAAGGAAAAGAAGAAATTATTGGATAGGTTAAAGGACCTACCTGTAGACGATTATCGTATCGAGGTTCCCTGCAGGTTTGCAGGAAAAATACCCGAGGAAATAACGGGGACAAGATACGCTTTTACTAGGGATGATGGATTAAAATACCGTCCTTGTTGGTTTCCCTGGGTTTCCATGCATATTCTCTGGGATGGACGAGTTGTTCCATGTTGCGTCGACTTTATGGGTGAGTACGCTCTTGGAGATGCTAGTTCGGAGAGTTTATTGGATGTCTGGAATGGGGAGAAGATGATTAAGTTAAGGAAGAAGTTAAAGGATAATGATATCGAAGACATTAATCCCTGTAGTAATTGTGATATGTTGTATCAAAGAGAGTATATCTTATTTTCAAAAAGGCATTTTCAGGATTTTAAACGCTTGGTAAAGGAGGGTTTACACTCGATCTTTAAGAAGAGTTGATTTAATCACGGGCTATCATTCATCTTGTCGGAAAATTCAAGTGCTTCGAGGACTGCATCATCAATATCCAGATACTTGTACTTGCCTAGGCGTCCGAGGAAGTGTATGTTATCTGTCTTGAGCCTATTGTATTTTTCAAATAGTTTCTTTGATTCGTCATCTGGTACAGGGTATGTTGGCGGTCCATTCTTACCCGGGTATTCCTTACAGATAGTCGTCTTATCAGATTCCCCATCCGAGAATTTCTGATATTCAGCTACCCTAGAGTATTCATCCTCCTTGTCAGGATGGTTGACTACTGGATACGGTTGATATGAAGGAATATCCTTAGTCTCAATCACGAATTTTATCGCCCTGTATTTGAGTTCTCCATACCTGTTGTCATAGTATTCATCTATTCTCCCAGTATATACGACTGGTTGATCAGTGTAGTCTGTCTTAATCTCATTAAAATCTTGGTTTAGGACGACTTCTATGTTGGGTAGATCAATCATCTTCTCACACATATTCGTATATCCTTCTAGTGGCATTCCCTGGAATTCATCGTTGAAGTAATTGTCTTTTTCATCAAGGCGTATTGGAAGCCGTTCGAGTACGTATGGTGGGAGCTGGTCTGGATAGACTCCCCATTGTTTCTTAGTCAATCCTTTGATGAATGCGTCATATAGTTCTGTTCCAACACGGCTTACAACAACGTCCTTCGAATTCTTTATAGATCCAACATCCAATGCCTTGGTTTTCAGGAATCCTTCAACATCTTCATCGGTCTTAAGGTCAAGGTTGAAGAACTTGTTTATCGTCGTCCTGTTTATTGGGATGGGATAGTATTCATCCTGGTGTTTGGCAAATACTCTGTGCCGATAGTCGCTCCAGTCAGTGAATCTTGATAGAAAGTCCCATACTCTCTTGTTTTCAGTGTGAAAGATGTGCGGCCCGTATTTTTGGACTAGGATATTGTTTTCATCTATGTAGTCATGGCAATTTCCAGCGATATGATCTCTTCTCTCAAATACAATGATCTTCTTATCAGGGTTTTTTTCAGCATAGGCTCTTGTAAAAGATAGTCCTGATATTCCCGCCCCTACAACAACAATGTTATAATCCATTATCAAAAAATATAATCGAGTCTTTTTTTTATTATATGCATGTTGTTTTATTATATCAGTCCACTAATCCCTCATTCTCTTTAATCCACTTTTAATATACTGTTTCCCATCTTTAATCCATGCGTGTATTACTGATCCACAGTGATTATCTTAGGTTTGAAGCTAAGAAGAAGGCGATTAAGACTGCTGAAAAACCAGAGTCTAAGACTGGTGAAGTCGAGGATGTATTGATTGTATTTATGGCTGGTGAAAAGCCTGATGAACAAGATCCTGATTCCGTTGTCGTAAAGCTTGTGGAAAACATCAAGGATACATATTCAAAAGTCAAGGCAAAATCGATTGCATTATATCCTTACGCGCATCTTTCAAGCAATCTCTCTAATCCAAAGACTGCTGATAAGATGCTGAAAGCCACGTATGAAAAACTAAAGAGCGATTATAATGTTGTCACAGCACCGTTCGGCTGGTATAAGAGTTTTGAGATCAAGTGTAAGGGCCATCCTTTAAGCGAGTTATCCAGGACGATACTACCTGATGGTGTTGCATCCGAAACCATTGTCTCCAAGAAGAAGGAGAAGGTGTCTGAGGCTGTTAAAAAAGAAGAGAAGATTAAGAGCAACTGGTTTATCATGGATGTTGATGGGCAGTTGTATGACTTGAAGAAATTCGATTATACAAATGCAGACCGGCTTAAGAAATTTGCTTTATATGAGGAATCCAAGTCCAGGGTTGTGGATAAGGCGCCTCCTCACATTGAGCTTATGAGGCGGCTTGAGCTTGTTGACTATGAACCTGCCAGCGATCCAGGTAATTTTAGATATTATCCTAAGGGCCGGATGATAAAGGCTCTTTTGGAGAACTATGTTACTGAGAAGATTCTTGATTATGGTGGTGTTGAGGTTGAGACGCCTTTAATGTATGATTTTGAGCATCCGACACTCGCAAAGTATTTAGACCGGTTTCCTGCCAGACAGTATTCTCTTGAAAGTGAGGATAAGAAGTTTTTCATGAGGTTTGCAGCATGTTTCGGACAGTTCTTAATGGCTCATGATGCGACACTAAGCTACCGGAATCTACCCTTGAGACTCTATGAGCTTGCTCGTTACGCGTTCAGAAGGGAGAAGAGTGGTGAACTGGCAGGTCTAAGGAGGCTTAGGGCTTTCACTATGCCTGATGTTCATGCATTGTGTTCGAGTATGGATCAGGCTTTGTATGAGTATAAGAAGAGATTCCAGCTGTGTGTGGATACTGTTGAGGGTATTGGTTTGTCCCGAGATGATATTGAGCTTGGTATCAGGGTGACGAAAACATTTTATGAGGAGAATAAGGAGTTTGTCCAGTATCTTGTACAAGAGTTCGGTAAGCCAGTGCTTCTTGAGATGTGGGATGAACGTATCTTCTACTTTGTATTGAAATACGAATTCAATTTTGTTGATGCGTTGGATAAGGCTTCTGCATTGTCGACTGATCAGATTGATGTTGAGAATGGGGAGAGATATGACATCAAGTTTGTTGACAGTGATGGGGAGAAGAAGAATCCGATAATACTGCACTGTTCACCCTCGGGCGCGATAGAGCGTATTATCTATGCGTTGCTTGAGAAGGCTTATATTGCACAGGAGGCTGGTGGAGCTCCGATGCTTCCTGTATGGCTTTCCCCAACACAGGTTAGAATCATACCCTTGTCTGACAAGTTCCTTGATCCTGCTGTAAAGACTTGCGATAGAATAGAGTCTATGAACATCCGTGTTGACGTTGATGATCGGAAGGAGAGTATGGGCAAGAAGATACGTGACGCAGAGCGAGAATGGGTGCCCTTTGTCCTTGTGATTGGTGAAAAGGAAGT
>CAYREE010000029.1:0-20530 GCA_964423225.1 uncultured archaeon
TACACATTATAATCCGACAGGCATTAAGACCAATGCAACTATCAAAGATATGAGGGGTGTCTTTAGGTGAAGCCCACTGTAGTAATTGATACGAACTTATTCATAGCTGGAAGATGGAATCCTAAAAGCAATAGCAACAAGATCCTTGACATGGTCTTAAATGACGAGATTAATGCTGTATACACATATGAAATAAAGAATGAGAACCTCTATATCCTTGAAAAAGTAAGGCCTAGCAAAGATTTTCTAGATAAGATAATCAGATATTATCAACATGCTGAAAAAGTCTTTCCAACACGGAAAGTCAACGTATGTAAAGAGGATCCTAGCGACAATAGATTCCTTGAGGCTGCTGATGCTGGAAATGTAGAATACATTATTTCAAGTGATAAACACTTGTTAGATATAGGTTTTTTTGCTGGGGCTCGGATAGTCAAACCATATGAATTCTTGAATGCGATTGGAAAACCTCCTAGAAGACAGGTAAGAAAAGGACAACCACGAAATACTGATAGGGCAAGAAGGACGATCAAGAAGACAGGACAAACCAGAAAGACTATGTCACATAAAAGAAGTAGGTCGGTTTCTGGAAAGGATGATAAGAAGGTAAGTCCAAGAAATTCTAGAAAATGAATATTATTATCGTATTTCCGATACAGATTCTAGTATATTCGATACTCCAACTGCCTTAAAATCATCTCTTGATGCAGCTCCGGTTAAAACACCGATAAAATCGACTTTTGCATTAATCGCGCATTCAGCATCAATTATCGAATCACCGACAAAAGTCAGGTCAGATATCCCTACACCCAATTCACTGCTGATATAGGAGAACACTCTTGGATCAGGCTTATGGTAAGGAACATTCTCCCTGTGAAAAACGTGTTTAAATAGTGTGTCATCCAACCTAGCACCCGACTTCAACAAGTCTAATGTATCATTCCCCCGAGAAGTCAAGATTGCAAGAATAAATCGTTCTGACAGGATAGAGAGTGCTTCACCAACTCCTGGAATGGGTTCAGTAACCTCGTGGCTATTATCATATTCTCTATTGAAAGCATCAATATCAAGGTCAGGCCATAGACCATGAAGTACTTTAATCCATGGCCTTCCCACTTGTTGAGAGAATTCTTTGTATGTTCTATCTTCTAATCCTAACACACTCGTCACTCTCTGGAATTCTTTCCAGATACTTGAAACTGTTGCGATCAATGTTCCGTCAAAATCGAATACATATGCTCTGACCATGCTTTAAATATATTCGAGCATATTAATATTGGATGGACTCGTTTTCAAACATTTTCTTCTCAAATCTTGAGATGCAGATGAATGTCTTTACTATCCTTGTCTCATTGATCGCGGTTGTATACTGGGTTAGACTTTTTAACAGAGTCAGTTTCTCCAAAGAAGAAGAGTCGGGATGGGTTTGGATATTCGCTTCAGTACTCATGGTATTGCTATTGAATATTTCAAGCATAATTTTAGTATACTCCAATACAACTTTAACACTAGGTGTTGCAAATAAATTCAATCTCGATGTGAAAACACTCGGATTTGTAGGCACTTTAAGCAGGACATTAATAGCGATTTCAACCACCATTGGAGCATATCTGATCTATGCCTCAATGGGTAAGAACACAAATGTCAAGTATAAGTTCATTTTAACAGAACCGTTTTCTAAAGACAAGAAGGAGATCGAGGGTAAATACAGCCTTGAATCAGGGAGTAGTTATTTCGTGTCAGAAGGCTCTAGTGACAAGAAGAAAGCCTTGAAACTCTTTGTTGACCATGTTAAACACGGAATACCTGGACTTTGTATTACACGGATATTTCCTGAAAAAATCAGGGAAGAATACGGTTTGAAGAAGACTACGATCATCTGGCTAACTAGAGAGAAAAAAGATGATGTGAGGATTGATCCGACAAGCCTAATCCAATTATCCAGGACAATAAAAGAATATATTTCTGAGACTCAGGAGAGTATTATACTTCTTGACGGGATTGAATACTTGGTTACACAGAATAGTTTTAAAGAAGTTTTGAGGATGATCCAATCGATCAATGATAGAGTAGTGCAAAGTAAAAGTATGATGATTGTGACATATGATCCCGAAGCTTTGGAAGAACAGCAATTACATCTCCTTAGCAGAGAATTAAAACAGTATGAGTTATGGGAATGAAGAAACTTGGACCTGACTTTTTCCTTGATGAAAAATTCTTAGACAACAAGATTGAGAATATAGAGGGGCTTGAAAGACATCGAGAATTGTCAAAAGAGGAGATACGAGATAAGTTATCGGATTCTGGAAGAAAGATAAAAAAATACCAGCCAGGAAAGATAAACAAGGAAGTCAGGATACTAACAACAGATGCAAGCATAATAAAACGTGAGTTAAGATTCCATGCATTATGGGCATCTCATGTAGTCCTAGTATATGCTATATGTGATGGAAAGCAGTATCCAGACGCGATGATTGGTGAAGAAAAAATTCCATATAAAAAGCTGTTATATGAGACAGATATAGATCTTGGAGGTTTAATCCCTTATTCAGATATTGAAGAACGGGTGAATTCAATAAGGATGAGTAAGGAATCAGATATTCTATTAAAAAATTATAAGTTGCATGATAAACTAGATCATATTATACTAGATGGTAGCTTATACACAAACCTTAAGAACCTAGAAGGGAAGAGTGGATATCCCGAGAATAAGGAGGCTTCAACACTCTTTAAAAGATTATTAGAGGATAGGGTAGTAGGGATGGTCGAAGATAGCCATGCAACAGACATGTCAAGAAGCTTGGATTATAATATCACGAATATGATGCTTGCAGATATTGCATTAAATCCCTTAGAATACATTGTAGACGTTAGGAATGGTATAAATATTTGTTATATCAAGCTTCCGAAAAAGAAGATGAAAAGCATGCTAGATGGAAGCACTGAATCCATGACTGTAAGATGGGAGTTCAATTATGAGTCATTCCATGACGATATTGAAACTCTCTCTGGAATATGGATGATGGAAGAGGACCTCTTACACCCCCAGTTATATCCTACACGAATATCAGATTATCTTACACGAAGGTTAAAGGTCTCTGGAATAATCGATGAAATCATTTCTAAGAAAGGATTAAAACTAAGATATCGTAACTTACGAGAAGGCATATATTAATCTTTTTCACTATTAGTAAATATGGAGGCTAAAGTCAGACTATACGAGCTTGAGACTGGAAAACCAATCGTTGTTCTAAACGAAGAAGACATTAAAGAACTCGGACTGCATATCGGAGACCGGGTTAAATTATCATGTAGTGATGCTAGTGTTTCCGGTGACGGAGTGATAACCGCAATAATAGATGCTACTACAACACTTGTTTCTGAAGGGGAGATCGGAATATTCGAGGAAGTCAGACAATCATTATCAGTCAAGAACGGGGATACTGTTGAGGTAAAGCCGTCTGGACGTCCAAAATCTATAGAATCGATAAAGAAGAAGATGCATGGCGAACACCTGCATGGATATGAGATAACAGGGATAGTCCAGGATATAGTTGATAACAATCTGAGCGACATAGAACTTACAGCCCTGATTGTAGCTGCATACATCAAGGGATACGATATGGATGAAACCGTCTCCCTAACAAAAGCGATTGTAGATACTGGGATAAGCATTGATTTCGGTGATGATACAGTAGACAAACATTGTATAGGCGGGGTTGCAGGAAACAGGACTACAATGCTTGTCGTCCCGATCCTTACTGCAGCAGGTATGACAATGCCAAAAACAAGTTCACGTGCGATAACATCTCCAGCAGGTACTGCAGATACAATGGAGGTTCTCGCTGACGTCGAATTCAAGATTGATGAACTCATGGATATAGTGAAAAAGACTAATGGTTGCATGGTATGGGGAGGCTCTATGAAACTCGCCCCAGCAGACGACAAGATCATCAGGGTAGAGTATCCGCTCTCAATCGACCCTGAAGGCCAAGTCCTCGCTAGTGTGATGGCTAAGAAAAAGAGCGTGGACGCCGACTATGTTGTCATAGACATTCCTGTTGGTAAAGGTGCGAAACTCGAAGACACAAAGAGTGCGAGCGAGCTTGCGAGGAAATTCATCGAATTGGGAGAGCGATTAGACATAAAGACCAAATGCCTTATCACAGATGGCAGCTCTCCTATCGGAAAGGGTATAGGACCTGCACTTGAAGCTAGAGATGTCATGTCAGCATTGCAGGGAGATGGACCTATAGACTTGATAAACAAGAGCATTGAATTATCAGCAACAATCCTTGAGATGTCTGGAAAAGTTAGGCTGGGTGAGGGCAGAGCCTTTGCAGAAAACATTTTGCAGTCGGGTAAGGCACTTGAGAAGATGAGGCAGATTATCGGTGCTCAGGGAGGTAATCCAGACATTAAGATTGAGGATATTAGTGTTGGGGATAAGACGCATATTATCAAATCGCCGGTAAAGGGAAAAGTCAGGTTCATAGATAATAAGCTGATCTCAAAGGTTGCTAGAGCTTGTGGCGCACCTAAGAATAAGGAGGCTGGAGCATATCTTCATGTGAATATTGGTGATTCAGTTGAGAAAGACGGGGATTTATTCACACTTTATTCAACACATGAGAACAAGCTTACAGATGCAATACAATTAGCCGAGGAGCTAATGCCAGTAAAAGTTGGAGGACATGTCATACAAGAAATCGTATAGGATTTAATCCTTCTTTTTCTTCTTCTTATCCTTATCTGACTCATCGTCAGGCGTATCGTCATCGGGAGTGGCAGCAGCTGAAACCTTGCTAATAGCGTCGACAGCATCCTGGAATCTACCTGCCTTGACTTTAACATCAGCCTCTTTGATAGCATCCTGTATTTCTTTTGCCGTTTCGCTGCTCCTACCAGCTTGAGTGGGTGCGCTGATGAATTTTGATTGGACTGCATTAAGATCTCGTTTAGCCTGGTTTATCATCTCCATTGCCTGTGATTTCGCTCCTGCATTAGCTATTGCCCTAGCATAAAGATCGTTTAGCTCGGGCGCCATTATAGTAATATCAGATAAGGCCATTGCATAATCCTTGCTTCTAGCATATCCTCTAGCATTATTATATATTCCATTAAGCCTTGGAAGTCCTTCCCGGATATACTCATCTTTAGCATCACCATACCTGTTTATCGCAATGAGCTTGTCATAGACATCATTGAGTATAGCATGGAATTCCGGTTCTAGATCATGTGATCCACCCCTCATATCAGCGTATGCCTTCGCTTCTTCGCGCACAGCCTTATCACTGATATTGGTACTCATCTTCAATGACGCAAGCTTCCTCAGCTTCTCCACGCATTCTTGACATATACCACTCACTTTTTCACCACTTTCATATATACTTTACCGCATCCATCACAAACATCCATGACTACTTTATAATCGCTTTCCTTTGATGGATCAATATTATGTGACGCCATTAATGATGCTATCTTATCCTCATCTTCTGGAAGTACTTCAGTAATCTCGTCTGGACTCACTTCTATCTCAGAGTCTTTCTTTCCATCCGAAGTCCTACACCGGATCTTCCCATCTTCAGTATGACCTAATATCAAAGCTTCTATACCATCTTTTGTCATAACCTTCGTCCCATTCATTTCACTGAGACTCTGATTGAACAATTCATGATGCATTAAAACATTCCTCTCCAAGGCTATCGTCGCATCTATCTCAGGAGGAGGTACTATTCGTATTGGCTTGCCATCAGGGCCTAAGATCACGCCACCACCAGATGGTTCTTCACCTATCGGCTTGCCGTCAGGCCCAAGGATCTTTCCACCTCCAGATGGTTCTTCACCTATTGGCCTGCCATCAGCACCTAGGATTTTTCCGCTACCAGAGGGTCCTTCACCAGATGGCCTTCCATCAACACCTAGGATCTTCTTATCCAATCCGACCCTATCTTGAAGCGGTCTGCCGAATTGGTCGAGCAGATGTTCTGAAGGTGTTGGAGCCGCGCCTTTTAAGGGTTTGCCGTCTGGACCTGCTAATGGTCCTTTCTTTGAATCTTTAGATGGATCGAGGATTATTGGCCCTCCAGAAACACCGGTTTCAGCAGTCACTTTTGTAGGTTTGGGTTTATCCCAGTAATCCATGATGTCTCCAATGCGTGCGGTAGCCCTATGTCTTCCTGAACCGTCTTTTGGAGCTGCTCTAAGCTCTTTATGAATCTCATCCACTTCTCTTGTAAGGTCTTTTAATTCGCTTGCGCTCAGACCACGATCACTAAGGTTCATAAGGCCTTTTGCCAAGTCCGGTTTGTCAAGTGAGTTATTTAGAGCGTCAACTGCCTTGAGGAAGTTTGTTCTTGCATATGATAGGTTTAATTCACCGACTGTCTCCGGGCCTGAGGATGATGGTTCTATAATAGGAATGGTTTGCTGGGGCTGGCCTGTACTCGGTGTGACTGTTGGTTGTGGTTGACCCATACTCGGTGTTACTGTTGGTTGTGGTGGTCTTGATCTCCAGTGTTCTATGACTTCTTTTATTTGTCCAGACGCCTGTTTTCTTGCTGAATCGTCCTTTGCAGAACCTTTAAATCCAGTATGGATGTCCTTGACATCACTGGTTATGCTCTTCATGTCTTCGATATTCAATCCCATATTCCCTAGGGTGCCTAACTGATCTGCTAGGTTCGGATCTCCAATATCCTTGCATAGATTATCACATGCTCTTGTATAACGATTTTGTACTAGTGAATAATTCTCGGATTCTTTCCTTGACACGGGTTCGGCTCTTTCATCAACGATTGTTGGTGTCGGGGCTTTTTCAGTGAATAAGTCTGTTCTACCACGCTCTTTTAAGACTGTTGCTCCAAGATCTTCTGCATGATTACCTAAGAAGGGACTGATCCGACCCTTTTGCGCTAACATCTCCCTTTGCTGGTTGTTCTGTTTAACGACTTCAAGTACCTCATCATCTGATAATTCTTTCATCAATTCTCGTGCCTTGTCTCGCCGCTCATTTTCGATTGATTCCGCTCTTCTACGAGCATCTTTTCGTTCAGATTCAGGTATCTGTGTGTTAAATGCATTGGAAGTTGCTTTCTGCCTTTCAACCTCATGTTCATTAGAGATATCATTGAGCTTTTTGGAATAATCCTTAGCATCGAAACCTGGCCTGACACCGGTTGGTGGAACTGCTTCTGGCACTGTTGCAGACGGTTGTCTCTTACCCCAATAATCATTAACATCTTCTAATCTACTGGAGGCCCAGTCTTTTGCTATACCATCCTTTGCAGAGCTATTATATTCCTTATGGATGTCACCGATCTCGCCCCTCAAGTCTTTGAGCTCGTCAGTGCTTAAACCACGGTCTCCAAGCGACCTTAATTGTCTGGCTGCTTGAGGATCTCCAATATCCTTGCTTAGATTATCAACAGCCTTCAAGTAGTCTGACCTTGCTTGAACATTATTCTTATCTGCTAGATCAGGTTGAATATCCCCACTTGCAGGAATACCTTCAGGCATGGAGGGTTTGGCTTGGCGGACAGGAATAGCCTTGTCTTGACTTGCCTTGGGAGTATCCATTCCCTGTGAATGCGCTTCAGTTCCTAAAGCCCTATGATAATCCTGTAAGACCGGCTCTGAGGCCTTGTCAATCCGGGATTGAACAGTCTGCTCCTTTGACTTTGGATCTAATCCCAAATCATTTGCCACTCTCTCCCTGGCCTGCTGTCCCATATCCTGCCTTGCATAATTATATGCTCGTTCATCAATCTTCTTCTGAGAAGGTTTCCTAGACTGTCCCTTAGCCCAGTTAGTAGCATG
This sequence comes from uncultured archaeon, assembly GCA_964423225.1. Lineage (GTDB taxonomy): Archaea > Altiarchaeota > Altiarchaeia > IMC4 > SCGC-AAA252-I15 > CAYREE01. Next base: position 7,819 of record CAYREE010000029.1, read on the forward strand.
GATGCGTCCTTTTCTCAATGAATTCTTGGCATTTGCAGTCATCTGCTCAGGAGACTCCATTTCAGGAACATCCTGTTGTATACCAGGATATGAATCTGGTCTGGTTGGAACGGTACGTTGAGGTTGTTGTCCAGGTATGACGGGAACACCAGGCTCTAGACCAGCACCCCGTACCAAACGAGTGGACTCTCCCTGTAGAACATCGTCTGGAGCATTATCTCCTGCAGCCTTGCCCATCATCGTGGAATATGTCGATGTCTTTATGAAATCCCCTATCGGCCTGTTGCCTCCGCCTGTAGCCTCTGATGCTTGGACTACATTATCCCATGCTCTTACCGGATCTTTGAATCCTCCTTCAGCTCTTTCACTGATATTCTTAAAGTCATTCACTCTTTTTGGTACTGGATTACTACTTGTTCCCGCACCAAGATCACTATAATCTCCGCCAATAGCCTTGTCTCTATCATCATAATTATTAACATATCTCTTCATCTGCTCGGCTCTCGCCCATCCTTTCTGATCCTCGGTAAGCGGAGTAGTCTTGTCTAGTTGTGGATTTTTCTTATAATAATTGTCATATGCTTCTTGTTCATTGGTATTTATTGATCCTGCCATCGCAGAAACGCCTTCTTTATTATCATTGAACATCTTGTCCCCGACCTTCCCACCTTCAAGGACATAACCTGCTTGTTCCTTGTTTAATCCTAATGCCTTCCGCAATCCTTCATTCTTTATATCATTCGCCGCACGATCCTGCTGTGCTGCGAATCTCTGAGCTTGCTCTGCCGCCTGCTGGTCTCCAGCAAGATAGCTTTGGTGTGCAGCCATCGTACCACTCATATAAGCTTCTTCAGACTCCCTCTCCCCAGTAGCTCTGAGACGATTTACCTCCTGGTCTACTTCCAAGCCTTTTGCCTGGGCTGCTCTAAGTAGTTCAAGCTGATTTTGAGATTCGCCTAGCTCACCTAATGGATCATGTCTTGTCCGAACTTCCATGTCAGAACCCACTAAGACAGGTTGTGCACGACCTGCTCCAGGAAGCAATGTTGTACTGCCTTCTCCTACGGATTGCATTGACATTCCTCGATCTGGTGGGCCAGCCATTGGCATTGAATCTACTGGAGCCCCTGGAGAAGGACTTGGAGGTGCAGAGGGCGTTCCTGCTGGAGCCTGTCCCGAAGGACCTCCACCACCAGGTGCTGGAGCACCATCAGATCCATCTGGCATCATTGAACCAGGCATATGTCCCATTGGTGCTTGACCGAAATCAGGGGATAAGTTCGGCAATATCGTAGGCCGTGCAAAATTGCCTCCAGTTCTTCTTCTTCCTCCGGCACGACCTCTTGGTGCTGAACCGAATCCTGTTGCACCTGAGGCGCCTGATACAGTGTTTCCTCCAGCCCGTCCTTTTCCTCCTATCATACCATTCTTGCCAGACCAATGTGGCATAGCAGAGTATCTACCAGTATAGTCTCCACCCATACCATAATGGGCTACTGAACCATCTGGACCCATTAATGGACCGCTACCTGGAACATCATTCCAGAATCCAGTACCTGCACCTTTTGCAGGACCACCAGTACCTGAACCAAGATTTCTTCCAATAAGGGTTTGTCCGCTAGATGTGATCAGAGCGTCTCCAGCAGAATATCCCCTCATCATTGTCGCCATAAATCTTGTCATCGCAGTACTTGGACGTGTCGATGAGAAGTGTAGTACGGCTCCAACCCAACCTAGTAGTTGCATCGCCATAAGTGGAGTGAATACTACACCAGCAAATGAGCAGATCAATAAGATGAAGTCGTGCATGTGCGAATCAGTAGTGATTGTAATATTTATCAAGGAGACTGCAAGGAAGAATACTTGGAATAACTGTGTGAGCATTGTTAGGATTGTAATACGAATCATTGCTTGTCCAATAGACCGTAGGTTTACAATCTCTTCGAGGAAAGGTATTTTAAATTCAAAGTAGTAACAAAATATTGCTAAGGGCCAAAGTGCGGCGAGTACATATAGGAAAAAATAGCGTATGGCGGCGACAAACAATGCCAACGTCATAACGAACATGAAGACTATGTATGTGCAACAAAATTTATTGTTTCTCATGAACGCATTGTCTATGGAGTAATCATGCGGTGCGGTAGCTAACGCATTATTCATCACCCCAGTGGATAGAGAGTCGACAATATCCAGCATATACTGGAATATTACTGGGGATTGTGATACAAGGACCATTCCAACAATAAGTTTTACGAAAATATCTTTTGCCCTTGATCGTCCATGAGGCGAACCTGCCATGAAGATAAGGTAGATACCAATAATTACTAGGGCTACCATATAGAATGTTACAAATAATTGGATTAATGACATATTGAATGCATAGATAGTTGGGTCCCTAGTCCGTTCAATAGTGACAACATTACCAAACATAAGTGTTATTTGATATGGATCGCATTGATCACCGTTGAAGGGGAATACACAGGGACTTAATTGTATGTACAATGCCGTAACCTTTATGAGTCTTGAGCATGCAGCCGCGAACATGTCTAAAAAGAAAAACATTAATATTGGGAGTATTGGATTGATTAGGCCGGCGATAGTCAGGTCTGTGCCAGGTCCAGCATTCACGATAATCAGTGATAGTTGTACGATGAATGCTCCTATTAAGAGCACTACAAACAACCTTTGCAACCTATACTTCAAATCCAATTTTTTTCTTAACCTCGATTATATTAATTAAATTTCTCTTTCGTATCCTCTCCTTTTCCCGCTGCCACTTACAAAAAGTTTTCTTGCAGCAGCTTGGATACCACCCACATTCCCACTTGTAATACCTTTAACACCCTTGAATCCTCTTAAGCTACCAGCAATATCTGAGGTGGTCTCAATGCCCTTAGCTTTGAATTGTTCTAGTACAGCCTGTTGTCCTGCCTCATTGCCTGCAAGACTTGAATTTGCAAAAATGCTCTCGTCTATCCTTTCATGGCCATCTTCTGCAAGCTTTGTCGCATTATCAAATACCCTCATAGTATCTGCATTAACATTATGTGATTGTAGTTCAAAGTCGCCAGTGGATGCAACATCCTTAAGGGAAGACATGCCACTTCCTCTCATACTGGCTAATACTGCATCTTGCTGGCCAGTATCTCCTGAGATACTCGTGCCTCTGAATAGCTTGTTTTGAGCATTCTTCATAATCTGGATAGCATCATTGTCACTTAGTCCTAGACTCGTCATCTGGGCGAGAGGTAGGAGTGCTGCACTACCCAGTTTACCATCTCTATTGGCCATCGCTGTTAACACTGAATTCTTCGCGGTCGTATTTCCTTCGATTGTTGTACCTTGAAACAAGCTGTTATCAACTTCAGGTGATCCATCACGCATTCTTGCAGCATTATCCTTTATCCTGGTTGAATCATCAGTCAAACCTGAATGAATAAGGTCTCCACCATAAGCCTGGCCGATATCCTTTGTTGTGGAATAGCCTTGATCGCTCAGATTCCATAATATGTCTTGATTGTCCTGCATCGTGTTTGTTTGGGTTGTCCCGTCTGACCGTCTGGTATTCCATGCCATCTGTGTCGTGCTTCCGCTGCCTGTCGCCTGCATTGCATTGTCTCTGATCTCTCCCGCAACATCCATAACACCCTTTTCACCACCCCATGCAGTTGCTCTATGAGCGAATACTTGAGCTATTTCCTTCTGTGATAATCCTGCAATCTGCCTAGCAGTCGTTATATTATAGCCTTGCAATGTCTCCACATCAGCTAAAGAAAGGTTATCATGAAGGTCAGTAAGATGGGTGAATTTCTTATCTAACACCCTACCGTCTCCCAGGTCGGAACGAGACATCTCCTTCGCTGTCGCATGAATATTATCAGTCACAGACTGGCGGGTTACGATTCCTTGAGGAACATCAATTCCACCAATGTTGACTGTCCTATTACTTAGCCTTGATTCTATCTCACTATTATTACCATTTGAATCTTTCACAATCTTCTCTAGTTCAGGGCGGTCTATCCGGATTGCATTACCGTCATTATCAACTCCGGTTATCGATGATCTTCCTGATGCTATCGCAGACTTAACCTCGTCAGCTGATACGACTCTTCTATGTCCTGCATTATTCATAGCTTCATGCAATTCAGCATCAGCAGCAGCGGATTTCGGCTTGATCAGTCCTTCCCCTAATTCCACTCCATTAGCTTTTAACTTTTTCTGTGTCTCTTTGTCAACCCCTAGTTGATCCCATGCTTTCCCCTCTGTTGTCTTGCCATCTGCAACACGTTGGTCCATCTCCCTCAAACGATCCACATCGACTCCCCCCAAGTTAACACCAACATCACTAAGCGTTGCCTCTATCTGCTGGCTATTCATATTAGCAAGATGCATTGGAGTCGTAATACCAGAAGTGTGCAATCTTTCTGCTGCCGCCCTAACAGTGTCATTGGATACTGAACCAGATAATCCTGGGACAGCTCCATTCTTTAATACAGTCGTAAGATCGTCTTTTTCCCTTTCCACACGCTCATATTTCTTACCCCCAGACCGCTTACCATATTTGTATGCTCCATAAGCAGCCCATCCAAGCGGACCACCGAAAAAAGTAAGACCCGTTCCAATCGCCGCATATTTCAGTGCACTAACTCCCCGTCCTCCCCAGGTCGTAGGCGGCTTGCCTTCCTCAGCCTCCTTCTTTGCATTGCGTCCACCGATTTTTTGCCCGAGCTTCAGCATTGGATAGAACACTCCAGCACCAGGTATTGTAGCCATAGCCAACAAACCTAATTTTCTCCCAATGGTTGGTGCTGGTTTCTCCTTTTGTTTCTTCTCTTTTTTCTCCCTTCGAGCAGCAAGTTTCTTATCCACCCAGTCGACTCCTTTAGCAGTATGAAAGCCAAAGTATGCTGCTGGAACAAGTGAGAAACCTCCAGTGAAAGGAGCTAACGCCACCATTGCTCCTGCAACTGCTGCTGAACCGTAATGCCCACCCTTATCCTCAAAGTGTCGTTGTCTTGCAGTTGATATATGCCCACGGAGCCTAACATCATCTCTTAACCTCCCCTGCTCATCGCTTCTCAAATCATCATATGCGATAGTATCGCCCTTTTTCTTCCCTTCCTTATCGCTTAATCGTTCGCGAGTCTGCTTGTCAAGTTCCTCGAACTTTAATCCGCCAGCACTCTCACGTTGACGGATAAGCCGCATAGCATCATCATTAGCCTCATTAGTATTATCGGTATTCAAACCTCTTTTACGAACCTGACTAATATCCGCTTCTTGTGCAGCAGTTCCTTTACCCTTCAAGAGTGATTGTGCTTGTGCGTCAGTGATACTTCCCCTTGCCGCTAAAACTCCGAGCGCATCATTTCTGGAAAATTGATCTGGTGCCTCAGTCTTTCCACCACGCTCTAATACATCCAACTTCTCCCTTGTCTTACTATGCTTAGAGTAATCTCCCTTAGCAGCAGCATCCTCCTTATCTGCTACACCACTCCTACCCAATTCATTAACAGCAACTTTTTCATAAGATCCATGAGCCTGCTTCTTAGCTGCATCCTCATCATTAGTACCATCAGCTTTCTTAGTCTTATCAAGCCATCTATCCTGCTCACTACCACTTAACTTCCCCCACAACTGATCTTGATTAAGCCTCCCTTGAGCCATGTCTTTCATAGTACCATCTGCAAAGAGGCCCTGTTTATTAGCTGCATTGAATGTGTCAAAATCCTCATCCTGTTTTCTAATAAAATCGAATTTCTCACCACGTCTAGCAAGGATCTTAGATGCAAGAAACGCGCCACCCGCACCGATAAGACCGATAGGCACTGTTAGACCCGCGCCAGGCAAGAAGAATGCAGTAGCAATACCAACACCTAGCGCACTCCTTAAGCCTGCGACAGCAGCATGAGACATGACCATCTCACCCTTATCCCGTCTCTCCTGGTCTCTCCTTGCTTTCTTCATCTTCTCATCAGCCATATGATCCCGGATACCCTTGTGAGACATATAACCATAATTGAATCTCGCACCCTGAGACATATCGGGTTGGCCATCTTTACCCTTCGGATACTCCCACATACCAGTCATCCTATTGCCCACCTGCATCAGACTCTGCCCCATAGCCCAATCCTGGATCGTCCATCTTACACCAGCCTTAATGAAACTACCAGCTCCACTCATAAGCGGATTAAGAACCAGCTGCCTTGCCAGCGACCGTCCTGCAATAGCAACTGCCTTCGCCTTACCAACAGCTCCTCCCTCACTCCACGCTGCCCCTGCCTGACGCCTATCCCACTGCATACCCGACATCTGAGATATGCTAAGTCCTTCACCCGCCTTCTTATCGAAAAAGAATCTCTTCGCAGCCTCTCCAAGCGATATCCCACGATCAAAGACTCCTTTCGTATCGTATTTAGCCGCCCAACCCCACATCTTAGATCCTGACATCCTGCTGTGAGAATAACCACCAGCATCATCAGGAGGCCTCATATGAAGTGGTGATGGTGCTCCATCATAGTCTTTATACCCCATCCCTTCTTTTGCGACGGTTGGGTATTGTTCTGCTGATTTCCTTGCGCTTTGTAGCCTGCTCATCCTCTCTGATGAATAGAATGCAGTATCGGTTAAGGCTGCAGGTCCCTGCCCCCTCATCACTCCACCCATGAATATCATCCTTGGATTTCCACTGGTTCTTCCCGCATGTATGAATACTGCACCAGCAGAGCTCATAAGACTTGTCATCATCATAGGAGCCCCTGCAACAAGGAACCAGGATGACAATGCCATCAATGATAGTGTTGTGCATTCAGTTGCGGTAGTACAGTTTGTTTGTGTGAAGGTATATGTTAATGCGACAAAGATAGCCATTGATACTGGGATGAAAATCCATACAAGAGTCATCTTCATCATCTTGTTCCCTAAGCCTTTGGTAAAGTCAAATGATAGGAAGAATATAGTGACTGGAAATGCAGCTCCAAGCATCAATACTAGTATGTTTCTCATACCACAGACAAGATACGGCATTATCATAATAGCAAGCAGTCCACATGCCATTGGGCAAAGAAGCAGCATACCATATCCTCCAAGTAGAAGAGATAGCATGCCTGCAAAGAAACCTGTGACAGTTAATACACCCCAGACAGGTGTGCTTGATATAGGATCCCAACTGTTAGCCCAGAGAGCGGTGGGTGGATTACCAATCGGGGCGGTTAGTATCGCATGTACTGCGAATCTATTTAAGTCAATGAACAACTGGTATATCGGCATTGATAGACTGCAAGCTATCATCCCGATTATTAGCTTAGTCAACATATTTTTTGCAGCAGCCCTTGAGGCAGGGGATAATCCACCCCAGATATAATAAATGGCAACCATGACTATGAGCAACTCCCAGAAGGGTATTAACATTGCAATCAGGAGTGGGGCGAGTCTAATGATTACAGGATGCATAACATTGATATTATCCGCTCTTAGAAGTGAAAGGAAAAAACCTTCATATTCTTTTAGATTCTTCTGTACTTGTGTATCGATAAAACCGTTAAATGCCGCTAGGAATTGATCCGCAAAACTACTTCCATCTGAAGTCTCATTCGGATCTTTAGGATTCTCTGCGAGAGCTAGGGGAGAGAATAGAAGAAAGAGTAGAATTGTGAATATTGCGCCTTTTTTCAAGATTGTGGAAGAAGGCTTTATCATATATTATATATTGATATTAGAAGTTTAAAATGTTCATAATTCCTTAATATTCAGTCTATAACACCATTATTTCAGGTATTTTACCATAGACGCCTAACTCATCCCCTACCAAGACTAAAAATCCTCGAATTAAATGGTTTTTACTGGCTTTTTCGAAGGTTTCAGTAAGATCTGACTGTGTCTTTATTTGATTAGCATAATATGTTGCTGCTGCATCTGCGATGGAACTGGAATCACTTATTGCCACAACTAATTCTGTTCTCCCAAAACTTATAGAATGGCCGATACTTGATGAACTACTGCAAATACCAATCGGTGTTTCATCACCGCTCACATTTAATGACAGTTTGTCTGCAAATTTTCTGTTGCTGGTCTTTATTTGTATTGTTTTATCGCTCGATGAACTCAGGAATATGTCGCCACCATTTTCAATGGTAAATTCATCACAGTCTTTTTGAATTCGTTTACCGATTAATTCCGAGATTGTTCCTGCGACAGTAGCCATTGGACCAACATTAAATTTTGTAGAAGCATCATGCATCAATCGGATTATTTCTGGGGCATCAGATGATATTTCTATTGGATCATAACTTGTAAAAAAAACTGGGTCTTTATTGATGTAGGATAATAGATCGGTATGCTGTTTGATCAATTCTTTCAGTACTTCCTTTCTTAAATCAACAGTACAATCGATGTTTAGAATAGTCTCCCCATATGACACAGACCATTTCATAATACGTCACTTAGTGAAAGGGCTCTGACAGGACATGTGTTTATGCATGCAGAACACAAAATGCATTTTTCATTATTAAGATCCATCTTATAGTCGATCATTGTTATAGCATCAGTGGGACACACTCCAACACATAGTCCGCAATCAATACAGGAACCGATATCTTTCTTTAACTTTCCCTCGATCTTGTTTATGACAAGCCCTTTCTTTTTCAGTGCAGAGGTAAGTCTTTTCTCATCCTGTGAATCACCGAGCACATCAAGGACTATAAGTCCCTCAATATCATCAAGTCGAGCCAATAAAATGTTCACTTTTACATTGGTTTCGATTATTGCTTCTGAAAAAATCGGTTTTGTTAAAGTTTCCGGAGTATATCTCGCATAGTATTTCGTCATCTTATCATCCTCCCTAAAACTTTATTGATATCACTTAATGTGATTATCCCAATAACCTTATTCTCATTATCGATAATGGGGGTCGATCCAATCTTCTTCTTTAGTAGTTTTTGGGAGACTTCATCTATGAGCTCGTCTGGTGAAGAACTCAGGACATGAGAAGTCATAACGTCAACCAACTTGTTCTTGTTTTGTGCTGTTGCCCTTGTGATATCCCATGAAGTGATTATACCCACAAGCTTTTCATCATCATCTACAACAGGTACCTGGTCTATATTGTTTTCGACTAGAAGCGCGGAAACATCCTTCAATTTTTTATGGACATTTATTGTGATAACTGGTTTTGTCATCACTTTGCTAACTTTTGGAGTCGTTGATTTAGTCTTCATCGGATTGAACTTTGTTTGTTGAGGCAAGTGTAATGCAGGTTCTGATAAAAACATTTCCTTTGACTCAATCCAATCAGTGAGTTTTTCCATTATATCATATGCTATCCTAAAACTGGACATGGATGCCGTCTTCACTGTTTTCTCGCCTATTGATACTTGTCCAGACATGAGTTCGGCATAATCAACTTTCTTCAATACTGGCCGATCTCGCCTAGGGACACCATAATCAAGAATGTTTGTTATTATATCCTGGTTTTTAACTGCTGTTGCTAATGCGATATCTTTATCTAATATGGGTATGGGTATTCCAATCCCAACAAGCAGTGTTGTCCCGTATTTCTCCATGACTGCACCCCGGACATAGTCGGTTGACATGTCTTTCAGATTACCGGATACTGCAAGTGTTCCAAACCCGGTAGTAGGAGAGTGTTGTGTTCCCTCGCTAACAACATATCCTTGCGCACCACCCAGAAATATTCTAGTACCAGTACCTATCGTCTTGTATAATGGATCATTGTTTAACGGGCTGATCTCTCCTGTCCCAGCATAATTAACATTATTCAGGTTTGGTAGTAAAGTCCCCATATATGTATGGAGTGTTCGTTCAGTCGTATTGGAAGCCGCCACATATCTCTGATAGTTGTTACGCGGATTGAACATGAATGCTTGATTGATGTCATCGAGTGTGATCTCAGTCTCTATCTGCCTTTTCGGATAACAGTCTGTACCATATCCCTCACCCTTCAATTTTACTTGTTTGCCTGCGATAAGATCCTCGATCACATGTGATCCACCATATTCCATTCCTTGTTCGCCACTGATCTGAGTTGCTCCGATATAAGCATCAACTGCTGCAAGACCTGCATAAGCTTCTACTCCATTCAACCAGGTTTTATTCATCTTGATGGGTGGTTCAGAATGACCGAAGTTGAGAAACACGCCAGAACTACACATCGCCCCGTAAGTCCCGGTTGTCACAACATCTACTTTTTTAGCTGCTTTTTCAGGACCCTTTTCTTCTACGATCTCAGGCATCTCATCTGCCCGGACAATGACTACTTCTCCCTTTCTTATCTTTTCATTGATCTCGGATATGGTTTTCATTCGAACAGATATAATTCATATTTAAATAATAAATATGAAAGATATATGCATTTATGCATAATGGTGTTTTATGAATCTTCCCCAACTATCTGAAATCGAGAAACAAAGAAGGAAGCTTGGTTTGACTCAAGCACAACTTGCTGAAAAAGCAGGTGTCAGCCAATCGCTTGTGGCCAGGATAGAGACGGGGACAGTCGATCCAAGATATAGTAATCTCGTCAGAGTCTTTCGAGCCTTGGAAGAGCTAAAAGGTAAAGAGATCACTGCCAATGAGATTATGACTAGGGATGTCGTGAAAGTCGACGTTTTAAACACCATCGAGGCTGCAGCAGACATGATGAAGGAATATGGAGTTTCACAAGTCCCAGTTGTTGACGGAGACAATATCGTCGGTTCAATCTCCGAGAGGGTGATACTAGACCAGATCTCCAAGGGAGTAGATGCAAAGAAATTCTCAGCAGAGACAGTAGACAAATACATGGCGGAAGGACCGCCAATAATCACAGGCAACACACCATATAGCATAATCAGCGCAATCCTAGAACACAATACATCAGTAGTAGTACAGGAACAAGGCCAGACCACAGGGATAATCACGAACGCAGACTTATTGAAAGTAGTCCATAAATAACAGTTTAGACTTGAGGCAAGTATTCATCTAACCATTTTCCAAGACCTTCCTTATCTGTTCCTTTAGGAAAATTCATTATTATTCCGCATGATAGTGGGTGTCTTTCAATCCCTCTTTTCTCAGGGTGTTCGACGAGCGTGAATTCGAGTACTCCTTTATCGTAAATTGCAGCGAATTGATCGAACCTTTGACTCATCTCATCAGTGCAATCTGGAATTGTTAGTTTAGAATCTTTCGCCAATAACTGCATTGTCATCATACCAGCCAATGATCCACTGCCTGCTGAAGACGCTCCCTCAAGGTTTGAAAGAAGGCTGATAAAATTTACTTGTTGCGGATTTATCTTAGTTCGCTGTGGTTGCCCAGGCTGATATAGACAGAATGCATATGTGCTCTCAATTCCTGCCTGATCCATTTCTTGCAGCCTATCATCCTGCTGCCGGTCATGGAAATAACCACGCATAAGATAATATCCAGGAGACAATTTTAAAGTCTCATGGAGAAATTTTGGGATATCAGCGTATTTTTCTGAGCTTCTTGAAAGATTTAAAAGTTGTAATGCAGTATGCCTTACATTAGCTGCAATATCATGCAGCCTAAAAGCTATTTTTTGCTTGCCAGGGCATCCGGCAGTGCTACGGGATTGATGGAAGTCTTTGAACTTATAATCCTTTTCATCGCCGACCCTAACAATATTACTGTATGATGGGTAACCATGGAATAGTTCATCATCATGGGCGCCACGTAATGCAATACCCATCTTCATGATAACGGATATAATCCTCTGTCTAGCAGCAGGCTGGTCAAAATCACCATCCTTGTATTTCGTATATTCCTCTTTAATTGCAGTTAATAGATCGTCTCCAGCCTCAATAGATTTTTTTGGTTTTACAGTCATCGCATAACCTGTTGGTTGACCACTAAAAGGTGCGTCAAGATATCTTCCACCACCAATAACCAGTACACCAGCCCAACCTTTCTTATGGAACGCCATTCCACCCTGACTCTCTTGCCATGCCTTATCACTCATTATACCGCCTTCTGGATTTAGGTATTCTACATGATAGATGTTTCCACTGGATTGTATGTCCACAGCACCAGTGAATAGCTTCTCATCACTACCGGCAAATGACATCGCATGCATACCACCACCAGGTTGTAGGACTGTATCTCTTACAACACCCTTTAGACTAATGGAGTCAAATACTATTCCATTAAAATCAAAATCAGGTATATGATTCACTGCAGACCTACCCCCAGAGTAATAATCGGGTCTAAACCTTCTCCAGCTAGCATTATCCTCAGCCCGATCAAGATCTTCCTGATGCAATAGCCCTTTAGCCAACAAATCTCGGCCAATTGGATTTAAATACTGATCTACTTTCCTAGAAGGTTGTCTTAGTGCAAGGACAGTCCCATAAAGAACATCTCTTACAGGATCCTCCCGTGAGAAAGGGAGTGTTAGAACACCTTGTTCATGATCCCATCTTGGATGTAGTGCAAAATGATCAGTGTCTAATACCGGACCTGCAACGACAATCTTAGTGAATTTTAGCGGTTCTATCTTACCCCTGTCCCGTGGTTTTAATCGGTCTATTACTACATCATGGGCAAAAACATCTCTTGTAATGCCTTCTAATTGGTCTCTTCCCTCATCAGTCATCACATCACCGACTTTAAACTCAATTGGGATCTTTGGCTCCTTGATCTTTCCACCCGCTGCAGGCAATGCTCTCACACCAGGTAAACGAACTGGAGCAAC